>JBFEXY010000103.1:0-7775 GCA_041562415.1 Woeseiaceae bacterium | reverse complement strand
CTGAGCGTCAATTCCGAGCGCATCGCGGTCTCCAACGTATCGATCGGCACCTTCGAGGACTTCATCCCGCTGCGTGGCCGACTGGTCCCACGCAGCACGGTGTATCTCGATGCGGTCGAAGGCGGACGCGTCGAACAGGTCCTCGTCGAGGACGGTACCCTCGTAGAAGCCGGTGACCCGATCGTCCGGCTGTCCAACACCAACCTGCAGCTCGAGGTGCTCGGCCGAGAGGCGGCCGTCACGGAACAGCTGAATTTCATGCGCACCCTCGAACTGCAGCTCGAGCAGAATCGCCTGGCGCACAAGCGCAATCTCGTCGAGATCGATTACCAGATCATACGCCTGACACGCAGCATCGAACGCCAGGAGGATCTCGCGGCGAAAGAACTCGTGTCGCAGTCCACGCTCGACGAACTGCAGGATGAACTGACCTACTACGAGAATCGCCGTGCTGTCACTCTCGAGAGCCAGTCGACTGACGCGCGGCTGCAGGAAGAACAGCTCCTACAACTGCGGGCCGCCAGCACCCAGCTCGAAACCAGCCTTGCGCTGGCGCGCAAGAACCTCGACGACCTCAACGTCCGCGCCCCGGTCGCTGGCAAGCTCTCAGGATTCGACGTCGAGGTCGGCGAATCGATCGTGCGCGGCGGGCGGCTGGGCCAGATCGACGATCCCGATGCCTACAAGCTGAATTCGAGGATCGACGAATTCTATCTCGGTCGCGTCGACATCGGCCAAACCGCGACCACCACACATAACGGCAGCGAGTACGAGCTGGAGGTTGCGAAGATCTACCCGCATGTCAACGAAGGGCAGTTCGAGGTCGACATGACGTTCGACGAAGAACCGGAGGGCCTTCGCCGCGGGCAGACGTTGCAGCTGCGCCTGACGCTGGGTGACAACTCCGATGCCGTCCTGATTCCGAACGGTTCCTTCTACCAGGAGACAGGTGGCAACTGGGTGTTCGTCGTGGCACCGGACGGCTCGGAAGCAATCAAGCGCACGGTGAGACTCGGCCGTCGCAACACTGACTACATCGAAGTGCTCGACGGCCTGGAGCCCGGAGAGAAAGTCATCACCTCACCGTACACGAGTTTCGTCGGCATGGACCGGCTGGTGCTCGACGCCGATTGACCGAATCGAATCAACATTCCTGACAAGGGGAACCACATGCTTAAGTTGCACAATCTTTTCAAGGTCTACCAGACAGATGAGATCGAAACCGTCGCACTGAACGGCGTCAACCTCGAGATCCGGCAGGAGGAATTTGTCGCGATCATGGGGCCGTCCGGCTGCGGCAAGTCAACGTTGCTGAACGTCATCGGCATGCTCGACAACCCGACCGAGGGTGACTACTTCTTCTTCGACGAGAACGTCGCACCGTATTCCGAGGCGAAGCGCAGCGAAATTCGCAAGATGAATATCGGCTTCATCTTCCAGAGCTTCAACCTCATCGAGGAACTCACTGTTGCCGAAAACATCGAACTGGCACTCCTGTATCACAACATGCCGGCATCGAAGCGCAAGCAGCGCGTAGATGAAGTCATGGATCGCATGGGTATCGCGCACCGCGCGAAGCATATGCCCGGACAACTTTCCGGCGGACAGCAACAGCGCGTTGCAGTCGCGCGCGCCGTGGTCGGCGACCAGCCGCTGATACTTGCGGACGAGCCCACCGGAAACCTCGACTCGGTGCACGGTCAGGAGGTCATGGAACTGCTCCGTTCTTTGAATAAGGAAGGCACCACGATCGTAATGGTGACGCACTCCCCCGCGCATGCCGATTACGCGCATCGCACCGTCAATCTCTTCGACGGCCACATCATCACTGACAATACGCGCGCCGCGTAAACAGGTAATCCCATGTTCTGGAACAACGTCAAAATCGCGATCCGCAACCTGCGAAAGAACAAGGCGTTTGCGGCAATCAATATCTCCGGCCTTGCAATCGGGCTGACGATCTACGTTTTCGGTAGCCTGCTGGTCGATTACGAACGCACTCACGATGCTTTTTTCGACAAGTACGACCGCATCTACTCCATCGGCGCAACGGCCGCACCGGACCTCAACGTCGGTTTCGAGAAGTTTAATGCGGTCCAGTCCGCGGTCGGGCCGATAGTCGAGGCGGAGTTGACCGATATTGAAGCGATAGCCCGGACGATCGGAATGGAGTTCCTCGTGACAATGGGCTCGGACAGTTTCTACCAGGACATTCGCTTCGCTGATCCCGCGCTACTGGAGATATTCGACTTTGATTTCATCCAGGGGGATGCATCCGCCCTCGAAGATGCTTCAAGCCTCGTTATTTCTGAATCGGCTGCCATCCGATACTTTGGAACGGCTGATGCACTGGGCAAGGTGGTTACGCTGGACAACGAGTTCGATTTCTCCGTCTCCGCCGTTATTCGCGACGTCCCGCAGAACTCGCACTTCAACTCGCAACTGGTCGTGGAAACGAAACTCGACGTTATCGCGCCGATACAGGCGTTGGCCCGCACCCGCGATTATGATGTAGCTGGCAACTGGACAAACCTGTCATTTGGCAACATGACCTATATCCTGTTACCACCGGGGCTCGATGGAGACTGGCTGCAGGCGCAGCTGGACGAGATGTTCGATCGCGTGGTTCCGGAGTCTGCGCAGCAAGCCATCGCGTCATTCGAAGTCCATCCCCTCAGTTTCGCGAATACGGCAGTCTGGGACCTCGTGGGCCTGCCGGTTATATCGTCGATCTCATTGCTGAGCCTTCTCGTCCTCGTCGTCGCATGCGTCAACTACACGAACCTGGCAACGGCACAGTCCCTGGGCCGCAGTCGCGAAGTCGGGATGCGCAAGACAATGGGCGCGAGCCAGCAGCAGTTGCTGATCCAGTTTCTCGTCGAGAGCCTCGTCATCGCTTCGATTGCAATGGTCATAGCGCTAGCAGTTCTCGAGATCGTCATCCCGTTGTTCAACAACATGACCGACAAGATCCTCAGTCTGAACTACCTGCGCACTCTGCCCTGGTTAATCGTGACAACCATGCTCGTGGGCCTTATGGCGGGCCTCTACCCAGCGTGGCTTATTACCCGGGCGAGTCCGATCGATGCGCTTCGCGATACGGCGCGGAAGGGTAAAAAAGGATCTGCGATGAGATCGATCATGATCGGGGCGCAATTCGCGATCTCTGCTTTCATGCTTGCGGTCGTTGCGATCGTCTACGTACAGAACGAAAGGGTTAAGGAATCCAGTTACATCTTCCCCCGTTCCGAGATCTATACGCTCGACCGCCTCAATGTCGAGAGTATTCGGGGACGACTGGATACGCTTCGGGTCGAACTAGAGGCGCTCCCCGGCGTCGAGGCCGTTGCTTACTCCAGCAAGGTGCCCTACGAGCAAAACAACTCGTCGACCAACGTATCGCTGGAGCCCGGCGATGAGGCCGGCAAGTTCAGCCTGCAGGTCATGGGAATGTCGCCGAAATTTCTGGAAGCCTACGACATACGCCTGCTCGCAGGACGTGCTTTGAGCCGCGACATCGCGAACGACGAGCGCACGGAAGATTCCGAGGTCGTCAACGTTATTGTGAATGAAATGGCTCTTGAGAAACTCGGGTTTGCAACGCCCGCGGAAGCCATAAATCAACGTTTCTACAATTTTAGCGAAGAGGATGGCAGCGTACCCGAATTCGTCATCGTTGGCGTGGCACCGACGCAGAACATCACGGGCCTGTTTAATTCGGAGAAGCCCCACATGTACCAGTTCTACCCGGACTGGGAGCGTATTGCCTCGGTACGGATCAGCGGCGGCAACATCATGGATACCATCAAGCAAATTGAAGAAGTCTGGGACAAAGTGATTCCTGATTATCCGATACAGGGACGCTTCCTTGACGATACGTTCAATGATGTCTATGACATTCTGAAATTCATGAACTATTCGCTTGCGGGATTCGCGTTCGTCGCACTGTCACTGGCGATGATCGGGCTGTTCGGACTGGCAGCATTCATGGCGACGCAGCGAACGAAGGAAATCGGCGTGCGCAAGGTGCTCGGCGCGAACTCGTTCCAGATAGCGCGCCTGCTGGTCTGGCAGTTTTCCACGCCTGTGCTGTGGGCCCTGGCAATCGCCTTGCCGGCAGCCTACTTTGCCTCCAGCGTTTATCTGAATTTCTTCGCCGATCGAATCGAGACCTCCATACCCGTCCTGATCGCGGCCGGCATCGTCGCAACCCTGCTGGCCTGGGGTACCGTCGCCGGCCATGCCATCCGTATTGCGCGTGCGAACCCGGTACTGGCACTGAGGTACGAGTAGCACGGCAAAGACGCACACATATGTCCGCTGTTCGGCGCTATCATAGAGCGCCGAATAGCGGACATGTGCCGTGGACAATTCTGAAATTAAATGGCTGATCGCGCTGGTGCTGGCCGCCGCCGCGGGCGCCGCGGCCTGGTTCCTCTGGGATAGCGCCAGGCCGCCGGCGGAGCCGGTGCCCGTGCAGCAGGAGTCACCCGTCGCGGACACGAAACCGGCGGAACCGCTGCACCCGGTAGAACCGCTCAGCGTTACGCCCGGCGAAGGCGAGCTGGTCGAATTGCCACCGCTCGAGGAAAGCGACAGCTACTTCGCGCTCGCGCTCATCGATATCTTCGGCCCTGAACTCGAGACCCTGCTTGCCGACGAGGCATTGATCGACAAGACGGTCGCGACCGTGGATAACCTGACCCGCAGTCGTGTCGCGGAGAAGATCAGGCCGATCGGCAGGTTATCCGGCAGCTTCGTCGTATCCGCCGCCGGCGACAACGGACCGTTCTATCTCAGTCCAGAGAACTACGACCGCTACAAACCTCTCGTCAACATGGTGACCGGTGCCGATCTCGAAGAGCTGGTCGCAACCTACCGTCGTTTCTATCCGCTGATGCAGGAAGCATTTGCCCAGCTCGGCTATCCGGACGGTTACTTCAATGACCGGGTGGTCGCGGTCATCGACCATCTGCTGGCAACACCGGAACCGGAGCAGCCCATCAGGCTGGTGCAGCCGCACGTCCTTTACGAGTTCGCGGACCCGGATCTCGAAGCCCTTTCGAGTGGCCAGAAACTCTTGATCCGAATGGGTCCCGACCACATATCGAGCATCAAGGCCGTCCTTTCGGACATCAGGGCGCGGATCGCGCAAACGGAGCCGTAAGAAGGCTTCTTGCTGTAGGAGCGGATCCCGCACCACTCCTACACCAAGGTGCACTTCCGGGTTATATATCTCTTGAAATTCGTATATTCGTTATTTAGAATATTCTAATTATTAAGGCCTCCCGGGCCGTGTATCCGCCCCGATCAGACACCGAGCGAATGCCGATGAAATCAGCCCCCCGTTATCTCGCAATTGTTTCCGTGATGTTCCTGCCTGCGGCAGCAGCCGCGGAGAATCTGCAACAAGCCTGGTCCGACGCCATCGCCTCGCACAATCAGCTGGCCGCAGCGGCCTTGCGCCGCGAGGCCGCCGGGCTGAACCTCGAGAGTGCGCAGGCGGAGCGATGGCCGCGCCTCGACGTGACGAGCTCCTTCACCCAGCTCGACGAGGCACCCCGTTTCGATTTCGGTGGCGGCACGACGTCACAACCCCTGTTCGACAACGACAACTTCATGCAGGCAGGCGTTCAGGTCAGCTTACCCCTGTATGCCGGCGGCGCGATATCCGCGGGCGTCGGTGCCGCCGAATTCGCGGCCGAGGCTTCGGAAGAGCAGTACGGAGCGATGCTGCAGAACATAAAGCTCGGCACCGGTGAACACTACGTCCAGATCCTCAGGGCCGAGAGCGGCCTCGAGGTCGCGGAGTCGAACGTCAGGACGCTGCAGGCACACACGGAACTGGCGCATCGTCAGTACGAGTTCGGTTCGGTGCCGAAGAACGACTTCCTCGCCGCCAGCGTCGCGCTCGCCGATGCAGAGCAGCGCAAGCTGCAGGCCGAAAATGCGCTCGACTATTCCCGTGCGGCGTATAACCGGTTTCTTAATCGCCCTCTCGACCAGCCGGTTGCGCTGGATCCGAAGCTCGACATCGATCACCTGGTGCCCGCGGGTGAAACGCTCGAGTCGCTGATCCTGACCGCCACGGAGCAGCGCAACGAACTCGCGGTGCTGAAAGCCGAGGCGAACTCGCTGCGCGAGAACTCGACCGCCATACGCGCACGATCACGCCCGCAGTTCGCGCTGACCGGTGGCTACATGTACCTGGAGAACGCATTCCTCACGGCCGACGAGTTCTGGATGGCCGGGGTCTCATTCCAGTGGAACCTGTTCAACGCCGGACGCAACCGGGACCGCGCCGCCGCGCTCGAACGACAGGCACTTGCGGTCAACCACACACGTAGTGACCTGGTGACGACCATCGCGCTGCAGGTGCGCCGTGCGTGGAATGATCGCCAGGAGGCCGAGGCCCGGACCCGAGTCGCGGAAGCCGCCGTCGACCAGGCGATCGAGAACCTGCGCGTGGTGCAGAACCGCTACGAAGCCGGTTCCAGCGCGAACATCGAAGTACTCGACGCCGAGACACTGCGCCAGCAGGCGCTCAACAACCGTGACAACGCGCGCTACGAACTGGTGCTCGCAAAACTCAGGCTGGCGCGCGCAGTGGGAGCATTGTGATGAAGGTCGATCCAAACGCCATGAAGAAACAGGCTGGCAAAGCTCACCAACTGCTTGCCTCCATGGCGAATGAAAAACGTCTGTTGATTCTCTGCCAGCTCATCGATGGCGAGCGCTCGGTTAGCGAAATTGCCGAGCTGCTCGATGCACGGCAGTCCACTATCTCGCAACACCTGGCACTGCTCAGGAAGGACGGCTATGTGCAGGCCCGCCGCGAGGGGCAGACCCAGTTTTATTCATTGAAAGGCGATGATGCGCGTTCGGTCATCGAGACCCTGCACGCACTCTATTGCGTCCCCGCTTCCAGGAAGAAATAACATGATGATTGGTCACCGCATAGCAGATTGGCCGACACTGGCTTTTACCGTCGCGACCGTTCTGACGGTTACGAATTCGTACGCAGAGGCGCCCGAAACTTTGCCGTTCGAAACCGCTGTCGCAGAAATGGCGCGCGCGCCGCTCGAGCGCGTCTATGACGGCACCGTCGAGGCCGTGAACCAGGCGACGATGTCGGCGCAGACAGCAGGTCGTATCGCCGAGGTCTTTTTCGACGTCGACGATTACGTTGAGCCGGGCGAGCCGATCGTCCGTTTCACGGACGTCGAGCAACAGTCTGCACTACGGCAGGCGAAAGCAGCGCTCGAGGAGGCGCTCGCGCGCCAGAAGCAGGCGGACGCCGAGTTCCGCCGTGCCGAGAGCCTGTTCGAGTCGGGCTCGAGTTCCCGTCGCGAATACGACCAGGCACTTGCCGCAAGAGACGCCGCCGTCGCACGTTCTGCGGCAGCGCGCTCCGCCGTGCAGACGGCCGAACAACAGCTCGAATACACGCTCGTGCGCGCGCCGTATGCTGGCATCGTAACCGAGCGTCATGTCGAGGTCGGAGAGGCGGTCGCGGTAGGGCAACCGCTGATGAGCGGCCTGTCGCTCGAGTCACTTCGGGTCGTCGTAAGTCTTCCTCAGCAGGTCGCGGCCAGGGTTCGGGAACACGAGACTGCCTACATTCTCACCGACGAGGGCCGCGTCACGGCGCAAAGCATCACGATTTTTCCGTTCGCTCACAGCGCGAGCAATACGTTCACCGTACGTATCGAGTTGCCCCAGGGCCAGTTTTCGCTGTATCCGGGCATGTTCGTGAAAGTCGCCCTCGTCATCGG
>JBFEXY010000102.1:0-7800 GCA_041562415.1 Woeseiaceae bacterium | reverse complement strand
CCATTGCTGGTTCCCGTGACGATCGCGGTCGCGGAGAACGAAGCAGACCTCGTCGAACAGGCCTCACAGGACATAGAGGCGTTCGGCCTTTCGGTGGATCGGGCCGGGCCGACGATGCTCGTGGTCCGGGAAGTGCCGGCGTTGCTCAAAGACTCCGACGTCGAGTCGCTGTTGCGCGATTTGCTGTCAGACATAGTGGAAGCGGGCAGCAGCAGCCGCCTCGAGGACGCCAGCGACGAGTTCCTGGCGACGATGGCTTGCCATCATTCGGTGCGCGCCAACCGCAGACTATCGCTTGACGAAATGAACGCACTTCTCCGGGAAATGGAAACTACCGAGCGAGCCGATCAGTGCAACCACGGAAGGCCGACCTGGGCAGCGATCTC
The DNA here is from genome assembly GCA_041562415.1 of Woeseiaceae bacterium. Lineage (GTDB taxonomy): Bacteria > Pseudomonadota > Gammaproteobacteria > Steroidobacterales > Woeseiaceae > UBA1847. The sequence continues at coordinate 7,414 of JBFEXY010000102.1, read as the reverse complement.
GATGGCGGAGCTGGACCGGCTGTTCCTGCGCGGCCAGTAAAAGGGTCTGAAATCGGAACCAGAACTGCAATCTGCCTGATGGGACCGACCGCGTCCGGCAAAACGGATATCGCGATCGAGCTGTGCCGCCGTCTTCCCCTCGAGGTGATCAGCGTGGACTCGGCGCTGGTCTACCGCGGCATGGACATCGGCACGGCCAAGCCGGACGCGGCTACGCTGCGCGCAACGCCCCACCGCCTCATCGACATACGCGACCCCGAGGACAGCTACTCCGCCGGTGATTTCGTGCGAGACGCGAAAGCGGAGATACGGGCGATCTTCGAGTCGGGCAGGACGCCCCTGCTCGTTGGCGGGACGATGATGTATTTTCGTTCGCTCACCGCCGGCATGGCCACGCTTCCGCCCGCCGACGCAGAAATCCGCGCGGCGATCGATGCAGAGGCGGCCGAACGGGGCTGGCCGGTGCTCCATGAAGAATTGCGTAAGATCGATCCTGTTTCTGCGGAGCGCATCAACCCCAACGACAGCCAGCGCATCCAGCGTGCGCTCGAAGTGTATCGACAGAGTGGCCGCGCCCTGTCGGCCTGGCAGGAATCCACGACGGCCGGGGCCATTTCGCCGGATATCCGTTTCGAGAAACTGGCCCTCCTGGTGGAGCCTCGGTCGCTGCTGCACGAGCGCATTGCGTTGCGCCTCGAACGCATGTTGGATGCCGGGTTCCTCGACGAAGTCCGGCAACTGATGCGGCGTCCGGGGCTGCAGCGTGAGAGCCCGGCAATTCGGTCCGTCGGTTACCGACAGTTTTGGGCACACCTGGCCGGGGAGTGCTCGTTTGAGGAGGCGCGCTCCCGTGCGCTGGCCGCCACGAGGCAGTTGGCGAAGCGCCAGATCACCTGGTTGCGGTCCGAAAACGGCCTGAAAACCTTTGATGCACTTGATTCCGGCGCGGCAGACGCTATATCGGGGATTCTGGCGGCTCTGTAGGGGCGATTTTTGGCTTGGTTCGGGTCGGCCTGTGATAGACTTTTTTCGACGCTTAGGCTGAACTTCGCACAAGGGCAACCGGCGCCACCGGTATGCGGGTTCAAATAACAATCAACAATAAGGAGACCCCGATATGGCTAAAGGGCAGACATTGCAAGATCCCTTCCTGAATATTTTACGCAAGGAAAAGGTTCCAGTTTCTATTTACCTGGTAAACGGCATCAAGCTGCAGGGGCAAGTCGACTCGTTCGACCAGTTCGTCGTGCTCCTGAAGAACAGCGTTAACCAGATGGTCTACAAGCATGCTATATCCACCGTGGTGCCATCGCGCAACGTGCGTCTGCCATTGCCAGATGACGCAGGAGACGGTGACGATTAACTGCAGAACGCGACCCTCGTTGCAGGAGGGCGCATTTGTTTGAAAGACCGCAAAGCGGCGAACGTGCAATCCTCGTCCATGCGGGCCCCGAAGGCGCACCTGACGACTCCGAACGCTCGGAGTTCGCGGAGCTCGCGCGCTCGGCCGGCGCGATCATCGTGGACGAACTCGTCAGTGCCCGAAAACGGCCGGAGCCGCGGTTCTTCATCGGCAAGGGTAAGGTAGAAGAGCTGCGCGCGAGCGTGGAAACTCACGGCGCCGAACTCGTGATTTTCGGAGCACCGCTCTCGCCGAGTCAGGAGCGCAACCTGGAACGCGAACTCAAGTGCCGCGTTCTCGACCGCGCGGGCCTCATTCTCGATATTTTTGCCCAGCGGGCGCGCAGCTTCGAGGGCAAGCTGCAGGTCGAGCTGGCGCAACTTCGCCACTTGTCTACGCGACTGATCCGTGGCTGGACGCATCTCGAGCGGCAGAAAGGCGGCATCGGGCTTCGGGGTCCGGGCGAGACCCAGCTGGAAACGGATCGACGCCTGCTGGGGCGGCGGATCCGGCAGCTCAATGCACGGCTCGAAGACGTCGATGCGCGCCGCACGATGAATCGGCGAAACCGGGTGCGTGCGGAAGTGCCGACGGTGGCTCTCGTGGGGTATACGAACGCCGGCAAGTCGACCTTGTTTAATGCACTGACCCACGCCGGCGTTTACGTGCAGGACCAGCTGTTTGCGACCCTCGACCCAACCGTTCGACGCCTCGAGCTGCCGGACGGCAGCGAAATCGTGCTGGCAGATACGGTCGGCTTTGTCCGGGACCTGCCCCACGAGCTGATCGCCGCATTTCGTTCGACACTGCAGGAAGCCCGGGAGGCAGACCTCATCCTGCACCTGATAGATGCGAGCGACCCCAACCGCTGGCAGCGCGTACGGCAGGTAAATTCGGTGCTGAAGCAGCTCGATGCAGATCGTGTGCCGCAAATACGCGTGTACAATAAGATCGATCTGCTGGACCGTACCCCACGTCTGACGAGTAATCGCCACGGCGAGGGGCGGGCCGTATGGTTGTCGGCGGCGACCGGCAAAGGAATCCCGTTATTACTGGATGCGATCAGTGACAGACTGCGTCGTAAGACTCTGCATCGCCTCATTCACCTGCAACCGTCGCAAGGCCGGTTGCGAGCGAGGCTATTCGAACTCGGCGCCGTTTTGAAAGAGCAGGTCGACGAAGAGGGCGGGTGGACACTGGAACTGGAAATGGCTGAGCAGGATCTGCAGCGATTCGTGAAGCGCGAAAAAATCGATCCGGAACTACTTGAGCCGCTGCCTGTCATCAAACCGGCGGCAACGGCGAATCTGAAATAGACATTCATCATATAACTACGTTGTAAAACTATGGCCTGGAACGAACCTGGAAATGGCAAGGACCCCTGGAGCAGGGGGGATAAAGAGCCCAACGATCTGGATCAGATCGTACAGAACTGGCAGCGACGCCTGAGCAGTCTTCTCGGTGGCGGCGGAGGCAGCCGCGCGCCCGGTGGTGCAGGAGGCTACATCCTGATCGGGCTGCTGTTGATCGCCTGGGGCGCTACCGGCGTCTACCGGGTCGATGAGGCGGAGCGCGGGGTTGTGCAGCGTTTCGGTGCCTACACCGAAACGACGATGCCGGGCATTCACTGGCATCTGCCGATCCCGATCGAGACCGTCGATATCGTCAACACCAACGCGGTGCAGAACTTTCCGTTCCGCACGGAAATCCTGACGGCGGATGAACAGTACGTCTTTATCCAGATGGTTGTTCAGTACCGACGCACGGATCCCGTGAAGTACAGCTTCGAAGTGGTCGATCCGGAGGCGACGGTACAGGACGTCACCGAAAGCGCGCTGCGTGAAGTGATCGGTACCAGTGCACTGGAGACGCTGGTCACTGGGGAGCGCGACCAGATCGCACGGCGGACGATGGAAACGCTGCAATTGACACTGGATCAATATGAAGCCGGCATAACCGTAACGTCGGTGTCGATCATCAACCTCGACTATCCGCAGGATGTGCAGGCAGCGGTTAACGACACGCAGAAAGCAACCAATGACAGCGCGCGTTTTCAGCTGGAGGCAGAGAAATACGCCAAGGACATCATCCCGCGTGCGCGCGGTGATGCGCAGCGCATCACGCTCGATGCGAAGGCCTACAAGGATCGCGTAACGCGGGATGCGATGGGTGAGGCATCGCGATTCGAGGCTTTGCTCGCCGAATACCAGAAGGCGCCGCGAGTGACGCGGGATCGCCTGTATATCGAAGCGGTCGAGCAGGTTTACGGCAGCACCAACAAGGTCCTGCTGGATTCCCAGGGCAGCGGCAACCTGCTCTACCTGCCGATCGACAAGCTCATTGAAGGCGCAAGCCGGCAAAAGTCCGCCCAGGAACTCGATCGTCTTGCGGAGCAGTCGCGTAATACTTCGCCCGAGAGACGGCTCGAATTGGAAGATCGCGAAAGGAGGACAAGACAGTGAGTAACGCCATGTTTCGTCTGTTCGTGGTTATCGGCCTGATTGCCGTTGCTGTCGGACTGTCGCTTTTCACCGTCAATGAACGCGATCTCGCTATCAAGCTGCAGCTCGGCAAAGTCGTCCAGTCTGGTTACGAGCCGGGTCTGCATTTCAAGATCCCGGTGGTGCAAAATATTCGCAAGTTTCCGCGGCGAATCCTGACGATAGAGGACAGCCCGGACCGCGTGTTCACGGCAGAAAAGAAGGCGCTCAAGGTAGACTTCTTCGTGAAGTGGCGAATCGTCGATCCGGTACGCTTCTATACGTCGACGGGCGGCAGCCTGTTATTCGCCAACGATCGTCTCGGTGAGATCATCAAGAACGCGGTGGTCACCGAGTTCGGTAAACGCTCGGTACGGGAGGCAATATCGGCGGAGCGCGCGGAGTTGATGCGCGACATGCTGGTGACGGCCACGACAACCGCGGAGGATCTCGGCGTCGAATTGATCGACTTTCGCGTGAAGCAGGTCGAACTGATGGACGAAGTCAAGAACGCGGTGTACGCGCAGATGAACGAGGAGCGCGCACGTACCGCTGCCGAACTTCGTGCAGAAGGCCGCGCCGAGGCGGAGCGGATTCGCGCAGAGGCGGACCGCGAGCGAACGATTATCCTCGCGGACGCCAACCGTGAAAGCGAGCAGATCCGTGGTGAAGGGGACGCGGAGGCGGCCGAGATCTACGCGGACGCCTACAAAAAGGACCCGGAATTCTACGCGTTTTACCGCAGTATCAATGCGTACAAGAATTCCATGGGCAAATCCAACGACTTGCTTGTGCTCGATCCCAACAACGAGTTCTTCCGCTATCTGAACCAGTCGAGCGGCGAGTAATTCGGCTGGTATGGCCTGGACCGAAATTCTGACGGCCCTTGCGCTCGTCCTGATTATCGAGGGCATGGTGCCGTTTGTCGGTCCGCGCAAGTACAGGCAGATAGTGGCGCAGATGGCGATGCTAAGTGACAATCACCTGCGTACGGTGGGACTGGTCGTCATGATTGCCGGCGTCGTGCTGCTGTTCGTCGTTCGTGGCTGATTAACGATAACAAGAGACGTAAGGGTAATGGGCAAGAATGTCGTCGTCATTGGCACCCAGTGGGGTGATGAGGGCAAGGGGAAGATCGTCGATCTCCTCACCGATCGTGCCGCGGCCGTCGTGCGGTTCCAGGGCGGTCACAACGCCGGACATACGCTCGTCATCGACGGCAAGAAGACAGTCCTGCACCTGATTCCCTCCGGAATTTTGCGCGACGGTGTCAGCTGCCTGATTGGCAATGGCGTCGTTCTGTCACTGGATGCACTGGTCGCCGAGGCGAACGCACTGATCGCCACCGGGGTGCCCGTATTCGAGCGGCTCAAGGTCAGCCCGGGCTGCCCGCTTATACTGCCGTCGCATGTCGCACTCGACGTCGCGAGGGAGAAGGCGAAGGGCGCCGGCGCGATCGGGACCACCGGCCGGGGCATAGGGCCGGCGTATGAAGACAAGGTTTCCCGGCGTGCGCTGCGGGTGTCCGACCTGTTCCTGCGCGAGAAGTTTGCGTCCAAGCTCGGCGAGATTCTCGACTACCACAATTTCCTGCTGAAAAACTATTTTCGGGCGGAGCCGATCGATTTCGCGAAAACGCTCGATGATGCGTTGCAGGCGGCGGAGCACATTGCGCCGATCACCGCGGACGTAACGCAGATCCTGCACGATCTGTCCGCGAACGGCGAGAGCATCCTCTTCGAAGGAGCGCAGGGGACGTTCCTCGACATTGACCACGGTACCTATCCGTTCGTCACTTCATCGAATACGGTGGCAGCAGCGGCAAGCACGGGTACCGGCGTCGGACCACGCGATCTCGATTACATACTGGGTATCGTCAAAGCGTATACGACGCGAGTTGGGGCCGGGCCGTTTCCTACCGAGTTGTTCGACGATCTCGGAGCGCATATCGCAGAAGTAGGTGCCGAGTTCGGTGCCACGACCGGGCGGCCGCGCAGAGTCGGGTGGTTCGATGCCGTTGCGCTCAAACGCTCGATCGTGAACAGCAGTGTGTCGGGCCTGTGCGTCACCAAGCTCGACGTGCTGGATGAACTCGAGACCATCCAGATCTGCGTTGGTTATACGATCGATGGGGACCCGATCTCCGGTTTGCCCATCGTCGTCGACCGCTTCGCGGAGTGTCGTCCCGTCTACGAGGAGTTGCCCGGCTGGCAGGCGTCCACCGTCGGCGTCACCCGTTTCGAAGAACTGCCGGCTAACGCGCGCGATTACCTGCAGCGTATCGAGGAGCTCGCGGGTATCCCGATCGATATCATTTCTACCGGTCCCGATCGGGAACAGACGATTATCAAGCGGCATCCTTTCGAGTGACACGGATGGCTGCGCTGAGCTTCCGGGCCGGGCCCGGGGCACTGCAGGCAATTCGCAAATACGGTTTCTCGGCCGAACTGGTCGGCACCATGGCGGGCGCATCCGGCGGAGCAAAGTGGCTCGTCCTGAGCAAGCTCGACCGCGTTGTAGCCGAAACGCTGATCCCGAGAATGCAGGAACCGGTGTACCTGATCGGCTCCTCGATCGGCGCGTGGCGCTTCGCCTGCTATGCGCAGGACAGGCCGCTCGAGGCTATTGGGCGTTTTGAGGAAGCCTACCTCGGCCAGACCTACTCCGATGACCCGGACCGGGACGAAATAACGGCCAAGAGCCGGGAGATCCTCGACTATGTGCTCGGCGAGTCCGGGACGGCGGAGATCCTGTCCCATCCAGTGTTCCGCACCAACGTGATGACGGTACGCAGCCGTCACGTAACGGCTAGCGAACAGCCGGCCCTCCTGGTGCCCGGGTTGCTGGCCGCCGCGGCACTAAATGCAGTAAGCCGCCGATCGCTTGGTGCTTTTTTCGAGCGCGTGCTTTTCTTCGATGCACGAGACCGGCCGCCGTTCTACGACGCGAGTGGATTCCCCATGAGCCAGGTAGAACTAACCGATGCCAATCTCAAAGACGCGATTGTCGCAACCGGGTCGATCCCCATGGTGCTGTCGGGCGTGCGGGACATTGCGGGCGCGCCGAGGGGCATCTACAGAGACGGTGGTGTCATCGACTACCACCTCGATCTGCCACAGAGCACGACGGACCGAGTGACGCTGTACCTGCATTTCATCGACCGCATCGTGCCCGGCTGGTTCGACAAGAAACTCTCCTGGCGCAAACCGGATCCGGCGAACCTCGACAGGACGATCCTCATCAGTCCTTCAAAGGAATTCGTGTCGCGATTGCCGTACGCAAAGATCCCGGATAGGCGCGACTTCGTCAATTTCGATCCTGAAGAACGCGTCCGCGCGTGGCGCACTGTGGTGGATATGTGCGACGAGCTCGCTGACGAATTTCACGAGGTGCTGCAGAAGGATCAGCTGGCGGCAAGGCTCGAGCCGCTGTGATAGTCTTTGCCGCAAAATAAGAATGGCAAAGGAGAGTCGTATTGACTGACTCGACCATCGCAGCGCACGCCGACAGGCCCTATCCTGAACTGACCTGG
>JBFEXY010000101.1:0-7846 GCA_041562415.1 Woeseiaceae bacterium | reverse complement strand
CCCGAAAGACATTCCCTGCAGAGACCGGCTGATATTCGCCCTTGACGTCCCCGACTGCGATGCGGCGATGGCGCTCGCGGACGAGCTCGGCGATGCAGTCACCTTCTACAAGCTCGGCCTCGAGCTGATGATGAGCGGCGGCTATTTCGAGTTGCTCGACTGGATGCTCGCCCGCGACAGGAAGGTCTTCTGCGATCTCAAGTTCTTCGATATCCCGGCAACGGTAGGTTCCGCGGTAAGACAGCTCAAGGACCGGGGCGCCAGTTTCGTGACGGTGCACGGCAACCAGTCGATCATGGAAGCGGCGGCGAACAACAAGGGTGATACGCTGAAGGTGCTCGGCGTCACCGTGCTGACGAGTCTCGATCGTGGCGATCTCGATGACCTCGGGTTCGATTGCGACGTCGGCGACCTCGTCCTGTCGCGCGCACGGCGCGCGCTGGAGGCCGGCTGTGACGGTGTCATTTCCTCCGGCCTCGAAGTGCCGAGGCTGCGAGAGTTCGTCGACGACAAGCTGGTCGTGGTGACACCCGGAATTCGCCCTGTCGACAACAAGCCGGCGGGCGACCAGAAGCGTGTAGTCACTGTCGAGACCGCATTTTCCAACGGCGCCGACTACATTGTCGTCGGTCGCCCCATCCGCGACGCGGCCAGTCCCCGCGAAGCCGCAGAATCCATACAGGCATCCATCGAGGCACAGTTCGCATGACCAAGCTCAAGAACGATCTACTGATTCGCGCATTACTGCGCCAGCCTGTACCGCGCACCCCGGTTTGGATCATGCGCCAGGCCGGACGCTACCTGCCCGAGTACCGGGCAACGAGGGCCGAGGCTGGCGACTTCATGAGCCTTTGCCGCAACCCCGAGCTCGCCTGCGAAGTAACGATGCAGCCGTTGCGGCGTTACAAGCTCGATGCCGCGATCCTGTTCTCGGATATCCTTACTGTCCCGGATGCGATGGGTCTCGGCCTCAGTTTTGCAGAGGGAGAAGGACCGAAGTTCGAGCGCCCGGTGCGCACCGTCGCGGACATTCACAAGTTGCCGATCCCGGACGTGAGCGAGAGCCTGGGCTACGTGTTCGACGCAGTCCGGACGATCCGCCGCGAGCTGGACGGCGCAGTGCCATTGATCGGGTTCTCAGGCAGCCCCTGGACGGTGGGCACCTATATGGTCGAGGGTGGATCCAGCCGCGACTTCACAATCATCAAGGGTCTCGCAAAGCAAGAACCTGCCGCGCTGGAAGAATTGCTCGGCAAGGTTGCGAAGATCACGACCGACTACCTCAATGCGCAGATCGAGGCCGGAGCCCAGGCGATCCAGATTTTCGACACCTGGGGCGCCGCGCTCGAGCGCGACGACTACAGGCGCTTTTCGCTGGCGAGCATGCAGCAGATCGTGGACGGACTGACGCGCGAGAAGGACGGCCAGCGAATTCCGGTCATCCTGTTCACCAAAGGGGCGGGCGAGATGCTGGCCGACATGGTCGGCACCGGCTGCGATGCACTCGGCGTAGACTGGACAACAGACCTCAGAACCGCGCGCGCCTATGTCGAGGACAAGGTTGCACTGCAGGGCAATGTGAACCCGGCCACCCTGCGAGAGTCTCCGGAAGTCATCCGGCAGGCCGTTGCCGATGCGCTCGCCAGCTATGGCAAGGGGCCGGGGCACGTATTCAACCTCGGCCACGGCATAACGCCCGACATCGACCCCGACAACCTCGGCGTATTGCTCGATGCAGTTCACGAGCTGAGTCCCCAATACCATCTGTAAGAGCGGCTCTCGAACCGCGATCGCGCCGAGGCGCGCTGCTACTCAGTAGTAGTACGTATGGTCGGCCAGTGCCGGCGCATCTAAGAATGATGTTATGAGTGCCAAGACGGATGCCACGATGTCCGTCGAGAAGGCCATGTCACGCGTTCTCAGCGCCGAAAGGGACGCGCTGGCGCAGATCGCTGCGTGTCAAAGCCGGGCAGACGAGACACTGCAATCCACCCGCAAGAAGATCCGGGCGATGGTGCGAAGAACGCAGCAGCGCCTCGTGAGGCTGCATGCTGCATGCGAAGAGCGCACCCACGAACTGGTGTCGCGCATGGAAAAGGAAGCCGCCGCGGATGGCGATTTCACCCCGCGCGATCATGAACAAGACGCTTTACTGGAGGCCGTACGTGTCGTTGCTGCGGAGCTGACGACCCCCGGCTCCTCCAATGCCCGTTGAGTTCGCGTATGCCCAGGCACGTGCGCAGGCGCGACAGGGCGACCGACTGAGCGCCGATAACTGGGGCCTGCTCGAGTCGAGCGTCGGTCTGGCGCAGTTTCTGCACCTGTTACGCAGCACGGCGCTGGCGCCGCGGGTCGAGCACTTTTCTGGGACGACGTCGCCGCATGTAATCGAGAGATCCCTGCGGCGCGAATGGCACAGGGAGGTCGATCTGACCAGGCGCTGGGTGCCTGTGCGCTGGCGCGCTGCCGTCGCCTGGACCGGCTGGCTGTCGGAATTGCCGGCTGTCAGTCACCTTTTGCAGAGTGGCGCGGCGCTGGCGTGGATGAAGGATGATCCGGTCCTGTCGCCGTTCGCCGCTGAGGATACCGATACCATCGGATCGGCCATCGAAGAAGCGCTACCCGGCCTCACCGCGGATGGCCGTAGTGGCGACGACGGGCTGGCACGCTGGCTGGCACACTGGCGCCGACTCTGGCCGCAAGAGGCTGCAGACGATCGGGTGCTTGCGGGCCTGGTATCGCTGGTCGAACGGCTCGGCACCGTTGACAGGGGGGACGAGGCTGGCGAGTGGCGCAGTAATCTCGAGTCGAAAGCTCTTCGTATCCTCCGCGGCCACCGTGAACAGCCGGTCACCGTCTTTTGTCATTTGTTGCTAAGTGCACTGGAACTGCATCGGTTGCGGCAGGGCCTGCTGCAGAGGGCGATATTCAACGACCTCGATACGGAGGCCACAGCATGAGCCTCAGACCGGCTAGCGCCAACTGGTTCGAGCTGCTGGTGATGCGTGATGACCTCGCTGCGGCGATGAAGGTACTCGCGTCTTCGAGACGCGTCGAGCTGCAAAGCCATGGCGAGGGAAGAGCCCCGATGCTGATGCCGGAGTGTCGCGAGCTGTTGGAGGAATTCGACGAACTGGAGCGCCTCTACCGGCATCATTGGCCGCCACCGGCGCCGCACGAACACGACGAACGGGCTGAGCCTTATAACATGCTGCAGCGCGCGCTCGATCGCCTGCGCCGATGGGCGGCGGACGCGAAAGATGTTGTCGAGCGTCTCGAGCAGCTTACCGAGCGCAGTAACGACCAGGATCTGCTGCTCGAGATGTTGCGCGATGCGGAATCGCTGCCGGACCTGGCCCAGTTTTCACGAGCCGGCCCGATGCTGGACAGTGGCCTGTTCCTGCTCGGTTCCGCCGATTGGCCGACCAGTACGCCGGGCACGGTGATCACCCAGCGCGTGGTGATACCGGCACATCGCTTCCTGATGGCGGTCGGGTTGCCGGACGAGATGTCGGAACTGGAGCACCAGCTGCACGCGCAGAGAGCGCGCAGGCTGGCTTTGCCAAAGGACCTGCCGCCGAAGGCAGCCGACGCGGAAACGGCGATGCGAAATCAATCATTCGAAACCCGCCGGCAAATCGAGGACACGGCACAGGCGCTGCTCAACCTGCACCAACGCTACGACATCGCCGATGCGCTTGCCGATGCGCTGTTCGTCCGCTGGTACGTCAACAGCGTGCCCGAGCTTTCCGCGACGGAGAACTTCGCGTGGATCAGCGGCTGGACCAGTGTCGAACACGAAGACGAGCTGCAGGAAATGCTTGCAGAGGCCGGCGTCAAGGGTCTCCTGCAGCTGACCCAGGCACCGATCGGCTACGAGGCGCCGCTATTGCTGAAGAATCCGCGGTGGATGCGCCCATTCGAGATGTTCACCGAGATGCTCGGCGTACCTGCCGCCGGGGAAGCCGATCCGACCCGCATAATCGCGATAGCGACGCCGCTGATGTTCGGCTACATGTTCGGTGATGTCGTGCATGGTGCCGTGCTGTTGCTTGCCGGCTTCATGCTGCGGCGTCGGTACCCGGTGCTGCGGCTGCTCATCTATGGCGGCGCGATGAGCATCGTGTTCGGCTTCGCATTCGGCAGCGTGTTTGCGCTCGAGTCGATCATCGAGCCGTTGTGGGTTCATCCCATCGAGGAGCCGGTGCTTATGCTCCTCGTACCCATGGCCGGCGGAGCGGTCCTGTTGTTGATCGGCATGCTTCTGGATGCGCTGCAGTCGTACTGGCAGCGCAAGGGCCGCTACTGGTGGGAAACCGGCGCCGGCCTGATGCTCTGCTACATCGCGCTGCTTGGTTCGATCCGGGAACCGCGCCTGCTGTGGCTGGCGCTGATCGGCGCACTATGGTTCGTTGCCGGCCACGCGCTCGTTTCTCCCGGGCGTCGATTACGGGCGGCCGCTACAGCCGCAGCGGAGTTCGTCGAGTCGGCACTGCAGTTAATCGTCAATACGGTCTCATTTGTGCGCGTCGGCGCATTTGCGCTCGCCCATGCCGGATTGTCCATGGCGGTCGTGGGATTGTCAGCTGCTTCGGATTCGATGGTTCTGACCGTAATCGTCCTCGTACTCGGCAACGCGTTGATTATCGCGCTCGAGGGTCTGGTCGTTTCCATCCAGACGACGCGACTGGTCCTGTTCGAGTTCTTCATCCGGTTTCTGCACGCCGAAGGCAGGCCGTTTCGCCCCCTCGCGCCACTCACCACAACTCCGCCCCCGGAACACAGGAGGCAACAATGACCAAGAAAACGGCAGCGACTTCGATCGCTGCGTTCCTCACAATCTTCACCGCCGTCCTTGCGACCGCGGCGCTGATCCTGAGCGGTACTTCCCTTGCTGCCGAAGCGACCACCGCTGTAGCTCCCGAGATCGTCAGCTGGGGACTGATGGCGGCGGCAATCGCCGCGGGACTGTCTGCTGTCGGCGCGGCGTACGCAGTTGCCCACGTCGGTAGTGCGGCCGTCGGCGCGCTCGCTGAGAAACCGGAACTGCTGGGTCGCGTGCTCATCTTCGTGGGCCTTGCCGAAGGCATCGCGATTTACGGACTGATCGTGGCGATCCTCATCCTGAACAGGATCGGATAACGTGATGGCTCCGGCCTTCATCGGGGACGAAGTCTCGGCAACCGCATGGCGCCTTATCGGTGTACGCGCGACGGCCGTCGACAAAGGCAATGTCGCGGAAGCGTTCGAGGCGGCCATTGGCGACGAGGGGCTGCTCCTGGTGACCGCCGCATGTGCTGCGGAACTGGACAGCGAACGCCTCGATGCAGCCGTGCGCAATGCGAAGCCGCTGATTCTCCTTGTGCCTGATGCAGCCAACCGGATCGCCCCGCCCGATCTCGACAAAGCAGTCGACCGCGTGCTGGGTATCGAGCAATGAACGAGTTTCGGGGCATCCTCGATCTGCAGGTCGAATCAGTATTGAGTGCTTTGAAAGCCCAGCAGGATTTGCGCTGCCGCGAGATAGAGAGTGCGACCAGCCGCAGGGCGGAGCAGCTGACGTCCGACAGTCGCCACAGGATGCGCCAGCGCGTTCACATGGCCGTCGTGGAAGAACGGCGCCGGCGCGAGACGGCGCTGCTGGATGCACGCCACCGCATAGAGACCGCCGGGCGTCGCAGGATTCAGCAGCAATACCGGCAGTTTCTGCACGAAGCGATACCGCTGTTAACCGCCGAACTCGGGAAGCGATGGCGCGATGAGGAGTCGCGCCGGAGCTGGTGCGAAATGGTGATCAGCGAGGCTGCAGGCTGGTTGCCCGAGGAACCGTGGACAATCGAACACCCCCGCGACTGGCTGAGTGTGGATGCGAAGTGGCTCGAGCAGGTTCTCGAGGCGCGTCGGTTACCGAAGCCCGTCCTGCACGAAGATGATGCCATTACTGCTGGCCTCAGGGTCCGGCTCGGTTCCGCGTGCCTCGATGCGACGGTCGACGGGCTGATGACCGATATCCGTGCAGTCGAGGGGCGATTGCTTGCGGCATGGGAGCGCGGAGAGGACGTGAATGTCTGACGCAACGGTCAGCTGGTTGAGCGGTCCCGTGCTCCGCGCGCGCACGACTGGTCGCTTTCACGTCAGTGACGCCATCCTCGTCGGTGATCAGCAATTGCTCGGCGAAGTCATACGTGTTGATGCCGAAGGCATTGTGGCCCAGGTATATGAAGACACGACGGGACTGCGGCCGGGTGACCGGGTCACCAGCAGCAGCGAACCGCTATCGATCCGGCTGCGGCCCGGCCTGCTCGGGAAGATCTATGACGGGCTGTTGCGACCGCTTGCCACGATGCCCGGCGACACGGTGCAACCGGGGATGCGCGAGGAGGCAGTAGCGAAGCTGGGCTACCGGCCGTTAGCGAAGCAGGGTGACATGTTGCGCGCCGGACAGGTCATCGGCGAATTCGGCTCGGAAGATATCGCCGAGAAGCACCTCGTACCGCCGGGGATCGGCGGCGAGGTCGTCTCGATTGCGGACGAGGGCGACTACCACGACGATGAAGTTCTGTGCGTGCTGCGCGACGACGAAGGCACCGAGACGGAGCTGAGTGCCGGGCATTACTGGCCGATTCGACGGCCGCGCCCGGCCGCAAAACGACTCCCGCCATGCGAGCCACTGGTTACGGGCCAGCGCATCATGGATACGCTGTTTCCTGTCGCGCGTGGCGGCCGTGCCGCACTGCCGGGCGGATTCGGCACCGGCAAAACCATACTGCAGGAAAGCCTCGCCAAGTGGTGCGATGCCGACGTCATCGTCTACGTCGGTTGTGGCGAGCGCGGTAACGAAATGGCCGAAGTGCTGAACGAGTTCCCGACGCTCGAGGACCCGCGCAGCGGCAAGCCGCTGCTCGACCGGACGGTCATTATCGCCAATACGTCCAACATGCCCGTTGCAGCGCGTGAGGCGAGCATCTATACCGGGATCACCGTTGCAGAGTACTTCCGCGACCAGGGCCTGCACGTGGCGCTCATGGCCGATTCGACGACCCGCTGGGCGGAGGCGCTCCGCGAAATATCCGGGCGGCTCGGCGAACTTCCCGGCGAACAGGGATTCCCGGCCTACCTGAGCTCTCGCCTCGCTGAATTTTATGAACGCGCAGCACACGTAGAAACGTTGCACGGCGAGGAAGGTTCGGTGACGATCATCGGGGCCGTTAGTCCGCCGGCGGGCGATTTTTCCGAGCCCGTTACGAGCCAGACCAAGCGTTATGTGCGCTGCTTCTGGGCGCTGGACCGGGATCGCGCGCAGGCCCGCTTTTTCCCGGCTATTCATCCGCTGACGTCATACTCGGAGGACGTCGAGGCGCTCGCGCGCTGGTGGCGGGCGCGCGGTAATCCGGACTGGCGCGATCACAGGCGGCGGATACTGACGTTGCTCGAACAGCGCGCGCGACTCGAGCGCATGGCTCGGATCGTCGGCAAGGACGCTCTCCCGCCGCGTCAGCAGCTCACGCTGTTGTGCGCGGACCTTCTCAACGAAGCGCTCCTGAGGCAATCGGCGTTCTCCCCGGTCGACCGCTACTGCTCGCCCGAGCGCCAGACGGCGCTCGTGCACGTAATCCTGCACTTCGTCGATCGTGCAGAGCAGGCGCTGGAACACGATGTGGATCTCGACCGTGTTGCGGAAATGCCGGTCCTGCGAAGGCTGCAAAGAGCCAGCGAAGAGATACCGGAGGAAAAGATCGCACAGTTTCACTTGCTGATGGCACGGCTTGACGAGGAGTTCGACCAGCTGGAGAAGAGACGGGCTCATGCGCGCTGATTTCAGAATCGCAAATGCCGTGGAGCGCGT
>JBFEXY010000100.1:0-7849 GCA_041562415.1 Woeseiaceae bacterium | reverse complement strand
GGGGGGCGCGTATCAGCGCGCGACGATGCGTTCCAGCCTGGCGGCGAGAATCTTCTGGTGGTTTGCGGAGTCGGTGGCCACGAAGACGGTATCATCGCCGCCGATATTGCCGACGATCTCCGGCCAGCCGGCACGATCGAGGGCCAGCGCGACGCGCTGGGCTGCGCCGATCGCCGTGCGAAGGACAAGCAGATGCGGCCCGGCGGGCAGAATCGCGCGAACGAATTCGCCAACCGCGCTCAGTTCCGGCATTTCCGCCACATTCCCGGGCTCCAGTTCGTAACCTCGGGCTGTCTTGACCGCACCGATCTCCCTGAGATCCCGGCTTACGCTCGACTGGGTCGCCGCGAAACCACGCCGGGCAAGTTCCGCCACGAGCAGCTGCTGGGTAGGAACGGGGCCCTTGCCCAGCAATTCGCGGATCGTTCGGCGGCGTTCGTCCTGGTCGCTGTGTGCGTTCGGCATGATCTTGTTCGCATAAATATGCGCATATTTTTAACATCATGCGCATATATCGTCAAGGACTTGTTGGCAGTTTCCGGCTACACTGCGCGCCTTCCATCGTCATGCGGCAGACCGCTGACCCACGGAGCACCCATGTCCGACATCCAGACCGTAGAAGTCGAGACCGGCGCCGAGCCTTCCGCCAGCGTGATCTGGCTGCATGGCCTGGGCGCCGACGGCCACGATTTCGAGCCGATCGTACCCGAGCTTCGCATGCCCAATACGTTGCCCCTGCGCTTCGTGTTTCCACACGCGCCGGTGCGGCCAGTAACGATCAACGGCGGCATGGCCATGCGGGCCTGGTACGACATCATTTCATTCGACCGCGGAGGGCCTGCCGACGCCGTCGGAATCAACGAGAGCACCGCAGCGCTCGAGGCGCTCATCGCCCGCGAGGAACAGCGAGGCATCGAATCCGGGCGTGTCGTGGTTGCCGGCTTCTCCCAGGGCGGGGCTATTGCGATCAACACGGCCCTGCGCACGGAAAGAACGCTCGCTGGATTAATGGGGTTGTCGACCTGGCTCGCGCTGCCGGACGCCCTGCAGCGAGATGCCGTGGACACGTCCACACCGGTTTTCATGGCTCACGGGCAGTTCGACCCGATGATACCGATGCAGTACGGACGTTCCTCTGCCGATGCGCTCGCCGGCGCCGGGTTCAGTGTCGAGTGGCACGACTATCCGATGGCGCACGCCGTGTGCCCGCAGGAGATCGACGACATTCGTACGTGGCTACTGGGCGTCCTGACAACCTGATTCAAAAACGTGCGTCGCGTCGCCGGCAGGGCGCCCGTCGGGGTTAAAGCTCCGTTCCAGGAACCTCACTCTGCCCGTGTCGTCTATCGTCAGGACTGTCGAACAGCGCGTGCCGTAATCCGGGTGCACGATGAATGGAGCAGTGAGCGCATGCGCCATTGCGAATGACAGGCCATTCGTCTGCACTTCGTCGGCGGATGCCTTTTCCCGGTCGCCGAGAATACGCATCAGGCTCGTCTCGTTGACGTCATCCCTCTCGATCAGTTCCTGCAGCTTCGCCTTCGTACGCGTGACCTTGCTCCAGGGGTCGTCCAGCGTTGCATTGCTGAGCCCGTAGATGCCGGGCTGCAACTCACGCAGGCCGGCACCGCGATTCGAGAGGTAGCCGGCCGACCGCTGATCGGCCACGAGCAGGTTGAAGCCTGCGTAAGCATCGCCATCGATCGACTGCAGGTATTCGACAGCGCCCGCGTCGGCGTCGAGAAAACCGGTTATCAGGTGTCCCCGCGATCGCAGCCCGGCTTTTTCCCGGTGCGCGTCCCGGTAATTGGTGACGGCGGCAAATCTCCCGTTACGATGCATGGCAAGCCAGCTGCCGCCGGCCTGCAGATCGCGGCCGCCGACGATGTTGCGCCTGTCCGGCCACCAGTGCGCCGCCTGGGCAGGGCGTGCGTGAAATTCGTCGCGATTGCCGGCGACGATCAGTGGCAGGCGGGGATGCTTGCGCAGGGCGAGGACCAGCAGACACATGCACGAAGCATAACAATGTCACCGACCGCGCGCCGCGGCTCCGGGCTTAATTACCGGATTCGATCCAGTGATCGACGAGGCGTCGAGCGATCGAGATCTTGAACGGCAGCTTCGGGAAGCCGGAGCGCAGTTCCTTGCGAGTGAACCACTGCGCATCCTCGAGTTCCGCATCGTTGAGGCGGATCTCCGACGAGACGGCGTCCGCGACGAACCCGATCATGAGCGATGAGGGAAACGGCCATGGCTGCGAGCTATGGTAACGAACCTCGCCTACGTGCACGTTTGTCTCCTCGTAGACCTCGCGTCGAACCGCGTCTTCCAGGCTCTCGCCCGGTTCGGCGAAACCGGCGATCGTCGAATAACGGCCTTCCGGCCAGCTCGCCTGCCGACCAAGCAGGCAACGCTCGCCATCCGCTACGAGCACGATTATTGCCGGGTCGACTCTCGGGAAGGTGACTCTGCCGCAACCGGTATTCATACAGATTCGCGTATTGCCACCAGCCTCCGGTCGCAAGGCAGTGCCGCACACGCCACAGAACATCTGCGACGCATGCCACAATACGAGTGCCCTGGCGTGAGCGGCGAGGTTGGCCTCGTCCGGGGGCAGGATCGTACCCAGAAATCGCAGGTCCTGAAACTCGCCGAATTCTTCGAACGGCGCTGGCTGATCCCTGCCAATTGAAAATGCGAACGCCGGCTGGTCATGAAACAGCCCGAGGAAGATCAGGTGATCCTCGTCGATAAAGGGATCGACACGGTCGCGCTCGAGCAGGATCGCATGCGGAGGATCACCCCCAACCAGGCACCTGTCTCCCCAAACGGGAACGAACCGGCACGCGTCGCTCTGCGCGGCCCGCGCAAGCCATTCACGATCCTTGCGCCGTTCGCCGCTGCGATCGACGAACGCACCTGCAAAAACATTGTGATCCTGCACCCGAACTCCCAGGCGGCTACTGATCGTGGGGCGCAGTTTACCGGAATACGCTTAGAGCCATTCAATTGCCGCCGAAGCTCTTGATGCCGGGCCGCCGGCGCCGCTCGGCCTCGATCTCACAACACGGGCAAGTCTTCAGGTCGAGCGCATAGGCATCCTGGACGTAGCCCGTGCCGCAGCGGGCGCATGAGGCGATGTACAGCTCGTCGCGGCCGCAAATGCTGTGCAGGAGCGTCCATGCCCATTCGAAGCTCAGTAGCGGCCTTTCGTGCAGCAGCAGGTAGGTTTCGAAGGCGCGGCACAATCGATGACCGAATTCGACATCAGGCCTGGGCCAGCATGGGTAAACCTGGTTGCGATCGTCGATGCGCAGCAATAGCCCGGCGTTGTAAAGCGCCACGAGCGTCGTTGCCTGCAACTGGTGATCTGCATTTTTGACGAAGCGGGTGATTTGGCGCGGCGACTTGCCGCGTCGCCGTCGCACCCCTTCGACTCCGGAATTGCGGAAATAGGTGCAATAGAGCTTTCGGATGCGGTCGTCGGAAAGCCCGGTGCATTCACGGATCGTGCGGGTGCGTGCTTCGTGGCGAATCATGCGCAGGGCCAGCTCGAACTGGCTCCTCTCGTTTGCGTAGCGATCGTCCGTTAGACGCATATTCTACCTTTTATGATTAAAAATACCCATATACATTTGATAAGCTCACTATATCATCCATAATTGGGAATAAAAGAAAATATTTTGTAAGTGCTGAATCTGTCCAGATTCGCAGTCAGGAGCGTCATCATGCAGTACCACGGGCCCGACCAAGCCGACCTCGCAAACGTCTTCGTGCTGAACCGCGCATTTATAGACTGGCAGCGAACGAGGCCGCCGGAAGAATCCCCGGAACGCAGCCTGGCACCCGAAATCTGCACGCGGCTGGGAGCGCTGAACTGCGGGCAACGCGAGCGACTTGCACGGACGCCGTTCCTTCTGATGTCGTTAGCGGAGGACGACGATGCTCGCTGGCAGTCAATTTTCACCGACCGGATGACACGCGACCTTCTCCAAAGCGTGGAGGTCCCTGACCAGGTGGCATCGAGGCTCGCCGCCGCCACGCTCGGATTCCTGTGGCACCTGGCCCAGCGTAATCCCTATGCCGCCCGACTGGTCAGTGGGGCCAGTCTGAACTGGTGCGAGCAACTGTGCGCCTGCACGCTCATGGACCTCTATGGACGAGCGCTCGAGGATCAGGCGCTGCTCGCTCCCAGGATGGCCAACAAGACCGGCCTCTGGAGCAGGTTGCTGACTGCCGGAGTCAGTAACAGACGGCATGTTCGCCTGGCGGTGCGCGTAGCCGCGATGCAGACGATGTTGACGCAGGTTTCGGCACGTCCCTACCGACCGCTCGCAGCCGCCGCCTGCAAGATGCCGCCTGTGAGAACCCGGACTTCGTCGGGGCGTCGGGAGTGACACCGTTTGGCTGAGTTGTGTCGGCCTGGCGGCGGCACGGTTACAATACGCCGCCTGATGAACGCCCTGACCATAAGAAACCTGCGCAAGACCTATGCCAACGGCAATGAGGCCCTCAAGGGCATCAATTTCAACGTTGCTGTCGGCGATTTCTACGCGCTACTCGGGCCGAACGGTGCCGGCAAGACGACGGCCATCGGGATCATCTCCTCGCTGGTCAACAAGACGGCGGGCGAAGTCGAGGTCTTCGGGCACAGCATCGATCGGGAACTGGAGGCGGCCAAGCAATGCATCGGCCTGGTGCCGCAGGAACTCAATATCAACCAGTGGGAGAAGGTCGGCAACATCGTACTGACACAGGCCGGCTACTATGGATTGGGCGGCCGCCTTGCCCGCGAACGTGCGGAAAAATACCTGCGTGCTCTGCGCCTCTGGGACCGGCGCGACGATATTGCGCGCAGCCTCTCCGGCGGTATGAAACGGCGGCTCATGATCGCCCGGGCACTCGTGCACGAACCGAAGCTGCTGATACTCGACGAGCCGACCGCCGGGGTCGACATCGAGATCCGGCGGTCGATGTGGAGCTTTCTGCGAGAGATCAATGCGGCCGGTACGACCATAATCCTGACCACGCATTATCTCGAAGAGGCCGAGTCACTTTGTCGGCATGTCGCGATCATCGACGAAGGAGAAATCATTGAGGACGCGCCCATGAGCCGCGTCCTGCGCAAGCTGCAGCGGGAAGTGTTCGTGCTGAGTCTCGCGGACGAACCAGGCCGGGCTCCCGTACTCGACGGCTTCCGGACCGAGCTGGTGAACAGTGGTGAGCTGGAAGTGGAGATGGGTCCTTCTCATACGCTTAACGACCTGTTCCACGCGCTGGATGCGAAAGGAATCGAGGTCGTCAGTCTCCGCAACAAAGCGAACCGGCTCGAAGAACTTTTCATGCGTCTCGTGGAGAGCAAGCAACCATGAACGTCGCTCTCAATGTAATCGCTGTCAAGACATTGATTCGAAAAGAAATGATCCGGGTAATACGTATCTGGGTGCAGACCATCGTGCCACCGGCGATCACGATGACGCTGTATTTCATCATTTTCGGTAACCTGATCGGACGACGTATCGGCACGATGGACGGGTTCGATTACATGCAGTACATCGCGCCGGGACTGATCATGATGTCGGTAATCACCAATTCCTACGGTAACGTCGTATCGTCGTTCTTCGGCGCGAAGTTCGGCCGCCATCTCGAAGAGATGCTGGTATCGCCGATGTCGAATTCCGCGATCATTATCGGGCACGTTGCGGGAGGCGTTTTACGCGGCTTGATGGTCGGCGCATTGGTGACGGTTATCGCACTGTTCTTCACGCGACTGCAGGTCCAGCATCTGCTGGTGACGATTTCCGTAGTGCTGCTGTCATCGACGGTTTTCGCGCTCGCCGGTTTCATCAATGCCATATTCGCGAAGAAATTCGATGACATCTCGATCATACCGACCTTCGTTCTCACTCCTCTGACGTACCTCGGTGGCGTCTTTTATTCCATCTCGTTGCTGCCGGAATTCTGGCAGGCGGCCTCAAAAGCCAACCCGATCCTGTACATGGTCAATGCCTTCCGCTACGGCATCCTAGGCACCTCCGACATCAGCATCGGTCATGCCTACGTGATCCTTGTCGGGTTCGTTGTACTGTTGTTCTCTGCCTGCCTGTTCCTTATGAATCGCGGTGTCGGAATCCGGGAGTAGTTATGTGCGGCCGTTTCGCTTTCTATTCCCCCGCCGAGGCAACCGCGGCGTTGTTCGGTGCGACCGGTTCGCTCGATCTCGCTCCTCGATACAACATTGCGCCGACGCAGGATATTGCGGCCGTCCGCAACCGCGAGGGCGATGCCAGCGGCCGGGAACTCGTCGCATTGCGCTGGGGACTCGTTCCGTTCTGGGCAAAGGATCCCGCGATCGGCAACCGCATGATTAATGCGCGTGCCGAGACGGTCGCTGAGAAACCAGCGTTTCGGGCCGCATACCGGCGCCGGCGATGCCTCGTGCTGGCCGACGGTTTCTACGAGTGGCACCGCGAAGGTTCGGTCAAGATTCCCTGGTACATCTCGCTGGCAAGCGAAGAGCCGTTTGCCTTCGCCGGGCTCTGGGAGCACTGGCGCAGCAAGGAGACGGAAGAGTCGCTGGAAACGGCAACGCTCATTACGACGCAGGCGAATGACTTCCTGGCGCAACTGCACCATCGCATGCCGGTGATCCTGGACGCGGATCGCGCCGAACGCTGGCTCGCGGGCGACGACGAGCTGATCGAAACGGCGAGCCAGGATTGTCCGAAGCTCAGCGCATGGCCCGTGGACCGGCGGGTCAACAATGCACGCAACGAGGGCGACGAACTGATCGTGCCGGACGGCAAGGTTGTGAAGGGCTAGCCCCTGGCCGGGCGTGCGTAGGGCTGCGTTGAGACGATCAGCGTGCCGGGCCCGCCGTGAGCGCCCAGCGCCGCGCCGATATCCGTGATGGTCGTGCGGTGAACGTTGTCAAAGCGCTTGCGTAACGCGCGTTCGAGTTCGGCCGCATCGTCCGGACATACCGCGTGGCCAATCGCGACGTCGAGCGCATCCGCCGCGGGCGTCTTCCTGGCCACGTAACGCGCGAATCTCTGTATCCGGTTCCTGCGGCCGAAGAGGAACGTGCCCGAGGCGACACGCCCGTCGGGTACGGTGCGGATTATTGCGGTTGCTCGTAACAGGTCCGCGATAGTCTTGACCCAGCGCGGCACGCGGCCGCCCCGCACCGCAAAACGAAGGTCCTTGAGAAGGCCGTACGTCCGGGTTTCCGGGATCAGTCTTTCCACGGCAGCGATAGCATCCTGGACCCCAAGCCCGGCCTTCGCGTACTCGGCGGCGGCGACGACCAGGAGGCCCTGGCCGAGCGATGCATTACGCGAGTTAATGACATGCACCTTCCCGTGGGCGTTCACACGTTCGGCGGCCGATTTTGCTGCTTCCAGCGTGCCGCTTGCCTTGCCGGTCAGGTTGATCGACAACACGTCCGCGAAGTGGCTCGCAAGGAACTGGTACTGGCGCCTGAAGTCGCCCGGGGCCGGTTGTGACGTTGTCGGGTGATTGGGATTCGACCGGAGTTCCTCGAAGAATTCGTCGGCCGTGATGCTCACCTTGTCGAGGTAGCCGCGGTCGCCAAACTGAATGCGGCAGGGAACCATGTGAATATCCAGCCGTTCCATGTCCTCGTCGGGTATGTCGGCAGCAGAATCGGTAATCACTGCAAAACGCCTGTTCGCATCGTGGCTGCTGGCTTGCTGGCGGCGCATGTCGTCGGCTTTTTCGGCGCTTATTTCTCCGAACCGGCGGGCGACGTCGAATACCAGTTCCGGCTCGTCGACGTGAATGTGAATCTTGGCTTTACGCTTGGTGCCGGCGAGTACGAGAGAGTCGC
>JBFEXY010000099.1:0-7854 GCA_041562415.1 Woeseiaceae bacterium | reverse complement strand
GGACTTGCGGCGGCCGCGCGTCCGATCGACAATCCCCGCTTATGCGGGACGGAGAGCCGTGGTGACGGCAAGGACCAGGGCGCTGGTTTTCGGCGCCAGTGGATATATAGGGACCAACCTGGTGCCGCGCCTCATCGAGGCTGGCTGGGATGTGCGGGCCGCGGCGCGCCATCGGGCAGTGCTGGAGGCGCGCGACTGGCAGGGCGTAGAACTGGTCGCAGCCGATGCGCTGGACCCCGACACCTTGTTGGCCGCTGTGCGGGACATCGATGTCGCCTTCTATCTGGTGCACTCGATGGCGGCCGGCCGCAATTTCGCAGAGCTGGATATCGAGGCGGCGAAGAACTTCGCGGCGGCGGCTGCCAAAGCTGGCGTTGGCCGCATCGTCTATCTCGGCGGACTGATTCCGGCGAATCCGCGCTCACTGCACCTGAAGTCGAGAGCCGAGACCGGTGATGTGCTCAGGCACGGATCGGTACCGGTAACCGAGATTCGCGCCGGCATGATTGTCGGACCCGGCTCTGCGGCTTACGAGGTGATTCGCGACCTCGTCAACTACCTGCCGATAATGGTCACGCCGCGCTGGGTACAGTCGCGCTCTACGCCAATTGCGCTCGACAACCTGCTGGACTACCTGGTCGGCGTGGCGCGCCTGCCGGAGGCGTTGGGCAAGATCTATGACGTCGGCGGTCCCGAGGTACTGACTTACGAGCAGTTGATGCGGCAGTACGGTGAGATTGCAGGAAAACGCTTCTTGCTGCTGAGCCTGCCCGTGCTAACACCGCGTTTGTCGTCGTACTGGTTGAAGCTCGTTACGGCGGTGCCCACGAATATCGCTCGGGCTCTCATTGACGGACTCGAACACGAAGTTATTGCAGACAACAAAGCCATAAACAACTTGATCCCTCTGAGGCTCAAGTCCTTCAAGGAATCCGTCGCGGCAGCGCTAGAGGCGGAGCAGAACGACACACTTAGTGCGCACTGGGCCGAAGGATCGATCGTCTGCCGTAACTTTCATCCCGAATATGCGTACTACGCGAAGCGAGCGGGTGGCACGGCGTCGACCTCGGCAAGCAAGGAGGCGCTCTGGCGGCAGGTAATGGCATTCGGTGGGGCCGAAGGCTATTACTATGCAGAGTCGCTGTGGTTTTTGCGCAGGTTGATCAACTGGTTTGCCGGCGGCCCGAGTTTCTACCGCCGTCGGCGTCACCCCAGAGAACTAAGAGTTGGTGATGTCGTCGATGCATGGCGTGTCATCGCTGCCGAGCCCAACAAGCGCCTGACCCTGCTCATGGAAATGCGCGGGCCGGGCTCCGGCGTGCTCGAATTCGAGATCCGCGATCGGGGAGATCATCGCATTCTCAAGGCGACGGCTTATTGGCATCCAGCCGGGCCGGCGGGACTTATCTACTGGTATTCGTTGCTCCCGGTTCACGCGTTCCTGTTTCGCGGCATGACCGCGGCGATCGCGAAGCGTGCGGAAAAAAAAGAAGGTGAACCCCTGGATGTATCCGCCTGATCTTGATTGCTTCATGAACGCCTGACGAAGGTGCCGCGCCGAACGCATGCCACATAGCAGAAAGTCAGATGCCGTGAAGTTTCCCCACAGGATGCTGGAAGACGCCGACGCACTTGCCAGCTTCAAGAGCTGGAGCAAAGACGTTTACGAGGATTTCTTCCGGTTCCGGCGCGGGGAAATGAGTGAGTCGGAATTTCTGGAGAAGTACTCATGGGAGCGCGCAATCCTGTCGGTCGACATGACAGGACTTTCAATATCCACGGTCAAACTCGGAGAACTTCAGGGCCTGACCCGAATCCTGGATGCGCAACGTGTAGCGATTCCGGTGATGCAGGACTACGGTGCCGACCTGGTGCACTGTTTTGCCGACGATATCGTCGCCCTGTTCCTCGAGCCGGGCAGCGCGATCGATGCGGCGCTCGAGATTCACCGGCGAGTGCGGTTGTTCAACGCTTCGCCGCTGGCATCCGAGCACCCGACCCTTTGTTGTGCCGGCATCGGCTATGGCCGGGTTCTCGCCATCGGCCCGAACCTGGCGCAGGGTGACGAGATGAACCGCGCCTCGAAGCTCGGCGAGGAGATTGCGCGCGGCAATGAAACACTGGTCACGCAACGTGCGTATGACGCGGTTGCTGCGCGAGAAGATATCGTTTTCGAACGCCAGGATCACGACGATCTGCTGTTCCCGTTCTACCGGGTTACCGGGCCTGAGTGATCCTCCCGGGATAACGCCCCTCTAAACGGCGGTCCTGTATTCGACTCGCCCGGAAACGATTCCCGAGCCGGGTTTTTTTCATGGCCGCTTGACGTGGTAGAGCGCCAGTGCACCGTATTGCTTGGCCAGCTGGGTGCGGCCGATATAGCTGAAGCGCAGACCCTCGATACCGCGTGCGGCTGCGACAGCCGCATACGCGCTGCTGGCATAGACTTGGCCTGGCGGCGTTATCGGTTCGATTCTTGCGGTCCTGCTGGTATGAATTCCGGTGTACAGGGGCATGCCGGTAATCGGGTCTTGTCCGACAAAGACGGGACCACAATGCAGGCCGATGCGTGCGCTCAGGTCGGCAGGAAGGCCGAGCCGGCTCCAGTCACATCCATTGACGAGGTCACTGAGACCGAGGGCATAGTGGCCGGCTGCGTGCGGCTTGTCGAAAACCATGTACATGCCGTCGCCGGCCGTTTCGATATGTTCCGCCCGGAAATCCGTCGTTTCGTTGAACCGGGCTATGGCGCCGGCGTAGTGCTCGAAAAACAGCGGTATCTGGTCTTCGCTGAGCCGCGAATACCCGACTGCGTCGGCAAACAGCATGGTCTTTACTTCATAGCGGAAATCGGGTTCCTTGCCACCGTCGTCCGGCGCATGACTGACGAGCGGCGCAGACTCGAGACTGACGTTGCCGCTGTGATGCTCTTCCGGGCAGAGGCTCACATGTTCGAAGGGCAGACCATAGCGGTGCCACATATCCACAACAGAACTGGTGCCGCCGACGTCGCCGCCTGCCGTGCCGTCCCATATGGCCAGCCCGTGGAGTTTCGTGTCGAGGGTCTGTGATCGTAATCGTGCCAGCCCAGTAATAACGAGGTTTGCGTACTGGAACGTTGTTACGCCGCTCGGCGGTGGCTTCTCGCTGACGACGAGCACTTCCTCGGCGGCTTCGAGCAGCCGGTCGAATCGGTCTCCCCAGTCTCCCTGGCTGCAGACATTGACGCTTTCGGCACGGAACTGTTCGGCGGGAAACGGCAGCACGATATGAATTTCACCGCCGAGTTCCCTGACGCACTCGAGGCAAAGAATATCGGCGCCACAGGCGGCGGATCCGTAGGCGGCCGCGGGCCCCAGTTCTTGCACGTAGCGTCTAATCCGGCCGCGAACCTCGTCAGCCGCCTCCTGCGGAAAGCGCCGCTCTGCACGCCCCGGCGCGTCGATCATATGGCCGGTGAATACGAGCACGGGTGGAATCCTGATGGCCTGGTCGAGCCAGGAAGGGTCTATATTCAGGTGGTCGAGCAGAATACGCGCCTGGTGCTTGGTCGAGCTCAGGTCCCCGTAATTCGTGCCTGCGAGTGACGCGGCCTCGGCATACCGTTCCTGGGCAGCGTCAAGGTCGCCGCCTATCAGTGCAGCCTCGGCAAGTGTCGCCCGGGGCCAGTATTCATCGGCCGCTTTCCCGGAGCTGTGCGCCAGGGCTTTTCGGCACAACCGTTCGACATCTTTGGCAATTCCCCGGGCGCGCTCGACGTGGTGGCGCAACAGTTCGATCGTCGCCGCGTTGATGCCCGTGTAATAAGCTTCGTCGACAAGGTCCCTGGACACGGCGTCCGTGTATGCCTGTTGATAGATTTCGAAGGCGGCGACGAGGTGTTGTTCCCGACTCACGGTATCAGTAGCCGACAGCGCGAGATCCTTGTGCGTCCTGGCAAGTGGGCCCATCGTTTCGGCATCCGTGCAGCCTTCTTCACGCAACGCAGTCAGAACGTCGTTCGCCCTGCGCAGGGCGCCGCTGCGTGCGAGAGCCAGTCCTTTGAGCTGTCTCAAGCGGAAGTTGCCGGGGTCTTCTTCGAGTGCCTGCTGCAATTCGTTGTAGGCGAGGAGCGGTTCGCCCATGTGCAGGAATTTCTCGGCTGCAAGCTGCCTCACTTCCAGGGCCACGGCCGAAACCTGCTCGTCCCCGGGCGACGACAGGCGTTCGGTGTTCGATCCTCTGGCCTCTTTCATGCTTGCTGATTTCATTTCGTATTTGCCGAAGCGCAGATGCGAGCTTTCAGCAACAGGTCACCGGGAGCCGTCGCGCTTTGCTTTACACGGCTGACGGCCATAATATGGGCCGCCGGTTTCCACGTTGCGATGCCGAGGCGTTTTTTTTGCCACGACTGACTCTCTAATGGAAGGGGTTACCGTCCGATCCTCATGTTCACCGTTGATCAAATAATTGCCCACGCCGTCGGCGACTATGTATTGCAAAGCGAGTGGATGGCTGCTGAGAAAACTAAACGTTCGCTGCCAGCGCTGATACATTGCCTGTTCTATCTTTTGCCGTTTTTGTTCATCACGCAGAATCCCGCCACGCTCGCTGTGATCGGTGGCACCCATTTCGTCATTGATCGCTGGCACCTGGCGCGATACGTCGCGTGGATCAAGAATCGACCGTGGCCCGGCAGTGCGCCCTGGCACGAGTGCAGAAAGACCGGATTTCACCAGGATACGCCGCCGTGGCTGGCGGCATGGCTCGTCATAATCATCGACAACATCATGCACATCGTGATCAACGGCCTTGCGATCGCCTATATCGGTACGTAGCGACACAAAAACTCTGATCAGGCATCGGCGCGCGACTCCAGGTAGCCGCACGGGCAAAGTTCAATGCACTTGCCACAACCCTCGCAGACATCGAGTGCGATCGCGAAGTATTTGCCGGGACCGGTCTCGTCGAGGCGAGTGAATCCACCGGCATTGCAGTACATGAAGCATTGCTGGCAGTCGAAACAGAGGCCGCAGGACATGCATCTTGCGGCTTCTTCGCTGGCCTGCTCATAGCCCAGCGTCAGATCGATTTCGGCCTCAGGACGCGCTAACCACTCTTCTTCGGGAAGATGCGATTCCCGTGAACGTTGACGATCCGCGTAATAGTCGGCTCTGACCGACTCCTTGGACACCGGGGGATTTTCGGGCTGCAGGGGCGGCGGTGGCAGACCCCGAAGCTCTGCATGAGCCGTTTCGGCTGCGTGGCGGCCCTGGCCGATCGCACGGCTGGCGATGCCGGGTCCCAGATCATCGCCGCCGGCAAACAGACCCCGCTGAAGCTTGCCGTCGCCTTCAGCGCTTAACCATGAGCCCGTATGCAACACGTTATCGACATCGTGCCAGCCCGGAGCCTGCGATACCGCAACGATGACGGTATCGGCCGGCAACAATTCGAACTCGCCGGGAATCGGCTCGGGCTGCCGACGCCCGTCGGCGTCGGGTTCGGCAAGCCGCATTCCCTGTATCTCGACCTGCCGGACCTTTTGCCCGTCACGAACAATCTTCGTCGGGGCTGCCAGAAACCGGAACTCGACTCCTTCGATCCTCGCATCATGAACTTCACGATCAGTCGCCGGCATCTCGGACTCACTTCGCCGGTAAACGAGCGTGACTGAGGCACCTTCTCGCCTGGCACTGCGGGCTGCATCGATCGCGGTATTGCCGCCGCCAATCACTATCACGCGAGGTCCGCAGCCGGTCTCCTGCCGCTGTTTTCGTTGGCGCAGATACGCGATTCCGGAGACCACTCCGGGACCTTGTTCGCCCGGGATGTTCAGGCGACGCGCTGCCTGGGCGCCGAGGCCCAGGAATACCAGTTCGTGTTCTTTTCTCAATTGTTCCAGCGAGAGATCTTCGCCGACATCGACGCCGCGCATGAGCGATATGTTCAGCGCCAGTATGCGATCGACTTCTGCGTCCAGGATGTCCCTGGGCAGCCGGTAATCGGGAATGGCGTGCCTCAGCATGCCGCCCGGGCGATCATCCTTATCGTAAATGGTGACCTGGTAACCGCGACGTGCCATCTGGTAGGCAAACGACAGGCTTGCGGGCCCAGAGCCGATCACACCTATGGATTCAGCGTAACGTTCCATTGGTGCCGGCGGCAGTGCCAGGGACCGGGACAGTGCCCAATCCCCGAGAAAACGCTCCATCGCGTTAATGGATACCGCGCCGTCCTTGTCCTTTCGGTTGCATAAATCCTCGCAGGGATGGGGACAGATGCGCCCGATCGTAGCCGGCATCGGGTTGAATTCCGCGAGTCTCTGCCAGGCCTTATCGTAGGCCTCGTCCAGGCTCAGACCATTCTTTTCGCGCTGTGCGATGATCCCGAGCCAACTACGAATGTCGCCGCTGTTGGGACACCTCGCCTGGCACGGCGGCAGCTTTTCGAACTGCTGCGCAAAAATCTGAAACGGCAGTTCGTCGGGGGTACTTTGCCTTGTCTTAATGTCGGACATGGCCACCTCCCTCATCCCCGTTGCGCTCTTTCCGGCTGCGGCCACCCGGTAAATTGGCAGCGACGAGATTCCACAACAGAAGGCCGACGTAGGCGGGATGCAGCGTGCGCACGAACACGTTGGTGTAGGAGGCGCTGCCGCTGAAAAGGTCCCAGAGCACACCCGACATGCGCTTTGGACTGTCGGCCTGTTGCTGCTCGGTCGCGGTCATATTCAGGATTCCCCGTCGCGCAAACTTTGCCTGTTGAACCAGGGTTGCAACGCTGAACACGAATTTCCCGACGCGGTTGTCATTACTGATCTTTCGGCAAAGTGGCGCGTAGTAACTCTTGAAGTCTTCGGCGCTTACGCCGTGGAATACCGCCGTCTTGGCAGCGGCTTTGGACGTCCGATAGGCCGCGCCAATGCCGTCCTTGAACAGGCGTGTAGTTCCGCTGTCGCCAATAAGAACCAGGCGATCGCCATAGACAGGCGTTGCCTCGCGGATGTTGATGCGGGGATAGCAGTGGCAGACGTGTCCGGGGATAACACCATCGGGAAAACGCTCGCGGACCTCCGGGGCGCTGAAGAACTTGTCGATAAGTGCCTCGTCGATATCCTCGCCCAGCAGGCACAAGGTGACGTAGTCGCCTTTCGGAATCAGCGCGGCGAATTCCAGTCTCGGGATATCGAGGAGGAATACGTGCATGGAGGGACCGAACGTCTCGCGAATAAGCTTGCGTCCCAGGTGAAATTCACAAATGAAAGTCTTGGTTCGATCCGGCCGAGCGAACTCGCCTGACTCGTTCTCGAGCATCTCGGTCAGCCGGCTGTTGACACCGGTCGCCACCACAGCGAGCTCGTAGCTGTCGCTGGACTGGTCAGCGCATTGCACCGTCATCGAATCTTTTTCGCGCCGCAAGCCGGTAACGAGCCGGGGAATGACCCGAGCGCCTTTTTGCTTTGCCAGATCGAGCAAATAGCCGTCGAAGCTTTGAGTATCCAAGGGTTCCGATGAGCGCGGACCATTGCCGCGGTAAATCGCGGCGATGCGTTTTTCCATTAACGGTGTCGCGATCTCGACGTCGCCGACGTCCATGTGCAAGGTATAAGATTCAATGCCTCTCTGAACGACGCAGTCGGGAAGCCTGATCCCCTCAGTCGCGAGTCTCTGTACGAGTGATTCGGAAACGATACCGCCACAATGGTTACAACCGGCTGGTCCACGATGACAGAAACTTCTCGGCTCGAATATGTCGACCTTGACATCGAGTCCGATCGTTTCTGCCATGCTCAGGAAGAAGTAGCTGAACATCGAGCCGGCGGGCCCGGCTCCGATAACGGCGACCCTGGAGCCGTCCTCCAGCGCCATCGCT
>JBFEXY010000098.1:0-7880 GCA_041562415.1 Woeseiaceae bacterium | reverse complement strand
TTGACGAAGTCACCTACTTCAACGTGACGCTCCTGCAGCGCTCCATCGAATGGCGCGCGAGTCGTCATGTATTCGAGGTCGAGTTGCGCCCGCTTGAGTTCGGTCCTTGCGGTTTCGAGCTGTGCAACGGCCTCCTGCAGCTGTGCCTCGGAGACGTAGCTCTCTCCCTTGAGCTTCAGGCGGCCCTGGTATTCCACTTCGCGTTGCCGAACGGTCGCTTCTGCCTGCGCAAGTCGCGCTTTTCGGTCGCGCTCGTCCAGCCGCACTATGACGGCTCCGCGAGCGACATTCGCGCCTCGGCTTACACCGATGTATTCCACACGCCCATCGGTTTCGGCGGCGAGATCCACGACGCGAGCCGGGGCGGTCTGACCATTGACGACGATGGTACGCATGATTTCTTCAGCAGACTGGGTACGTACGCGGACGCTCGATTGCTGGGCGGGAACAGTCGTGGTGACAACCCTGGTTGATATCTCTTCCGGCGCTTCGTCGCCGAACTGACCCGATGCCAGCCACAGCGTTATCAGCACGGCGATGCCGGCCGAGATCAGCCACGAGCGAAATTTCTTCAGCTTGCCCAAATCCATTTTTTCAAAACCTTAATCTGTTATTACGCATTACTCCGGCGGCGCTAACCGACGGCCGTCTTGTGTTCCGTGTCCATCTCCTCGAAGAGCATGTCTCTGTTCTCTTCGACATATTCCCGCATGGTTTTCATCATCGTCTGGCCGAAACCGAGCACGAATCGTGCGCCCGGCGGCCAATCATCCATGCAGGATGTTTCGAATTCTTTAAACAATCGCAGGTAGTCCGTCATCTCTTTGACGCGGTTCTCCAGCACCGTTTCGATTTGTTCGCGCGACATGAGATGCGAAAAACACATCGTGGCCAGGAATTCGGAACGCACTTTGTGCGACGGGCAGGGGTTCTGCAGCGCTGCGAGGAGGTGCTCGCGGCCCGATTCCGTGATCCTGTATACCTTGCGGTCGGGTTTGCCTTCCTGAGGAATATGCTGGCACTCGACCAGTCCGTCACGGGCGAGGGCGTTCAGGGCAGGGTAGATCGAGCCATAGCCGGCGGCGAAAAAATGGCTGAATGACGACTCGAATTCCTTCTTCAGGTCATAACCCGAGGCCTCGCCTTCGGTGAGCATGCCCAGACAAACGGTTTTTACGTCCATTACGCTTCTTTCCGGCGACCGATGTCGCCCATATATCGGGACGATGTATTATATTGGTTCGATATATAAAGTCCAGCGTAAAAACGTAACGAAATGTCTCCAAAAGAAATTTCAATACGTTCAATAACTTAAAAAATTTCCGGTCGGAAAATCTGCGGTGCTGGTGGCTAAATTGACCACCGGACGCGCCCCCTGGTGTCTTGATTACTGGAAATACTGGGCCATGAAGGGTGTCAGCAGGCGGTCGTCGGGGTCCAGCTGGCGACGAATCTTGCGGAAGAAGTCGAGCCGGGCGCCGTAAACCTGCCGCGCATAGTCCGCGCGCAGCGAGCGCGTCTGGCTGAATAACGGCACCCCTGCCCAGTGCTCGGCAAAGTCAGCGAGGTCGATGACGAAGTCTTCCCAGCCCCTTGCCTGGGTCGACGAGGTCTGCAGCGCGATCATCGGTTCGTCGAACGAAGGCGAGAGCAGGGCCGACCGGTCCTGATGCACGTAATACCCGACCGCCGGCATGTCGCAGCGATAACGTGAGTTCGCATAGCTCTGTCGGCAGAACTGACGGTATGCGCGGGCAACGACCGAGAAGTCAGCGGCCGGGAAGCACCACGTCGTGTACAGCATGTTACGAGCTCGGGTGAAATTGCGACCCGACGAGCCCGCAAGGGTGTTGTTCCCGGTGGTGACGAAACGGCCGTTTACGATGCCCTGGGTCGCTTCGCTTACCGTGTCGATAACCTGGTAGCGAACCGAGTGTAATGGCAAGAGACGGTTGAAGGACTTGAACAGGTTGGGCAGTACCGTGCTCTCGCCCCAGTCCTTGATCTTCCAGGGCGTCTTGTAGGTATGGCCGGCTGACTCCGAGTACCGTCGCAGGTCCAGATAGACGCGATCGCGGTAGGGCAGCAGGTAGAACTTGAAGCCGACCTCGTTGTTCGAGAGCGTGTCGACCACCGAACAGAAGTCATCGATCGCCAGCTTGCGATGGCTCACCGTGAAATTGGCGATCGGCTGAACCCTGAGTGTCGCCTCGACGATGACGCCGAGCAAACCGTAGCTCGAGCGAACCGCGCCCAGCAGGTCTTTCTGGTGCGCGGTCACCTTCATCAGTTTGCCGGCGGGCGTTATCAGTTTTGCGCTCAACACCCGGCTCGCCAGGCAGGCGGAACGCTGTCCGATGCCGGGGCCCATACTCGGCGCAGCGATTGCGCCGCCAAGCGTTCGTCCCGTGAGTTCGTGTGCTCCAACGAGTTCGAGGCCGTGCTCTGCAAGCGCCTCCACGAGACGATAGACGCGGACGCCGGCCTGCGCAGTGACCGTATTGTTGTGAGTATCGATATTCAGGATGTTGTCGAGCCCGGAGACGCTGACAACGGAGCCCGCAGGCGTCGTGTTGCAGCCGGTACAGGCGGAACCTGCGCCAGCCGGCCGGATCGGTGCGGCGGTGCGAGCAGCCGGATCCATTAGTCGGATCAATTCGCGAATGTTGTTGATCGTGTACTCGGTGCTTCCACTGTTTACGGGACGCGGGAAGCGTCCTGTATTGCGAAGTCTGGCTGCAGTCATACTTGTCTCCGGCAAAAATAGTTCGAATGCCAAAGACACGGAAACAGTAGGTCGGGAAAGCCAGCCAGCGAGGAGATCGCGAGCGAAACAGAACTCGTGTTGGCGGCCCCGCTGCCCTAGGTATTACCCGTAGACCGGAAGCTTTGCGACCCTGGCTTTCGCCAAGTGTGCCTTTGTCAAACGAATTACATCGTCGCATGCTGTCGCGAAAGCTGTCAATGAACGCGCAGCGCACCAAAACATATTGTCAAATCGGCGCAATCTCCGGTTGCAGTCAATGGTAGGCGAGGACCCAGCCGGCGACGATGGATGCATCGGCGCGCTGGATAGTCTCGGACGTGCCGCCGATACTGACCACCGCATCGGAAGCGGGCAGCCAGCCTGTTACGCCAAGGCGCAATCGCAGTCCAAGGTGTTCTGACAGAGCAGCCGCGTCGATCTCGATGCCACCTTCCGCAACAAGTACCGCACGATCGACAGCCTCCGATGTCTCGCCGCTCCGGGTATCGCGGCCGAGCAGTTGCTCTTTGCGCCAGCCCGCGCCAAAACCAGTGTAATAACGCAACCAATGCAGTTCGCGTGAGACGGTCCGAGTCCACTCGGCGCCGAAGGCGACCTGCGTTGTGTCAACGAACAACGTCGGGTTGTGGCCAAGCTGGGGCTGACCGCTGCGCATTTCGGCAAAGACCGTCTCCCCCCAGCCTGACTGCTCCGACGTGAGTACGCGGCGGTGCCATCGAGCTGCCGCCTGAAAGGTAACGTGCGGCAACTGCAGCGAGAGTTGACCATCGACCCGAGCCGGAGACCTGTGTACACGCCGGCGTGTCGCGGGTGACGAGATGAAACTGAGTTGTCCGTAGGACGCTGCACTATCGATGCGTTGTACGGTTTCGATCACGAGGGCTCCCAGGCGGGCACCGAAGGAGACGGCGTATTTGTCTTCTTCCCGCGCCGTGTCCTCGAGCACGAAGTCGGCGTCATAGCCGCTGCGCCAGTCGCGCCGGACACCCAGCCAGAGGTCAATCGCGCCACGCGACGCAAGGGCGTAAAGGCCCGCAACCGCATCAAGCTGGCTACCGGCGGATACAAACGTGCCAGCCCGCGCCCATAGACCCGCATTCCAGCTTTCCCAAAACCCGTCACCAGTAGCCGCGGCGAAGCGCCGGAAGTGTTCAGCAACGAACCAGGCGGCCGGGTCTGTTTCATGAGTATCCGTGTAGGGTATGGCGTCAGTGTCCGATGCGACCAGGCGATGAAAGCCGTTCTGAATGCGCTCGCCCTCAAAATTGCCAATGCTGCGTAGGGCGAGCCCGACGGCCATGGTGGTTCGCTGCCCCTCCCTGTCAATGCGAAAAAACTCGTTGCCGACAGACAGCGTCATCGTGTCGATACGCGCCCGCTCACCTTCCGCCAAATCATCACGCGTCAGGATGCTGTGATCGAGCACCGTAAGCCACGCGCCCCGGAACCGGGCGGAGACCATCATTTGCTCCGTGCGAAAATCGTCGCTGGTGCCGGCGGCGGCGAAATCGTTGCCGAGAAAGAACAGGTAGTCTGCGCGCACAGTCGGCGGCAGGTGCGAAGGCAGACCGGACACTTCGCCCGCGAGCGACACGCTCGAACAGCAACTGGCAAGCAGGGCTGTCGCGCAAAAAGCGGGCGACAAGGTAAGGGTACGAGATGGGGTCATGGTGTTCGCTGCAGAGCAAGTTGTATGTAATTGTAAATCCTGCCTTACGGGCGGCCGGTGTGTTTGACAATCTGTCGGGCCAGAACCATTATCGACGGTCCAGATTCACCGTGCCCGCAAAGAAGACGGCCACTACCCGCCCGCGGAGCCGGGCATCCAGGAGCGAGGGAAATCCCATGAAGAAGTTAATTGCAATTGCGGCCGTTGTGATTGTAACCGGCTGCGCATCGCAGGAGCCGGCAATTCAGACCGGGCCGAATGCCGAGACGACGTTCGACGGTCTGGTACGAATTGATAATTCCCGCTTCGCCGCAGCATGGATCGATCCTGATGTAGACCTCACACAGTACGACAAGATCATTCCCGGCGGCGCTGCGTTCGAATTTCGCAGCGTTCAGAAAGTGTCTGCCACGCAGGCAAGTCGCAGTAACGAAAGCGAGTTCTGGATCAGCGAAAAAGACAGACAGCGGCTGATCGAAACCGTTTCGGAGGTATTTACCGAAGAGCTGCAAAACAGCGAGAAATTTACGATGGCGGACGAGCCCGGCCCGGACGTGCTCGTAATTAGCGGCGCGCTTCACGATATCGTTTCGAGGGTTCCGCCCGAATCCGTGGGCCGCTCCGAGATTTGGCTTCGATCGCTCGGCGAAGCGACCCTGATCATCGAAGTGCGCGATTCCCTGAGCAACGAAGTCATCTATCGGGCCGTGGAGCGCCGCGCGGCGGAGAGTGTGGGGGGGCAGATGATCCGGGCCAATACGGCAACGAGCTGGGCCGAGGTGCGTCGCTGGGCGCGCCGCTGGGCGGTTCGTCTGCGTGAAGGTCTCGATTCGATACACGAGTAAGAGCGGGCACGGATAGCCCGACAGGCGACACGAGAAGCCCGGAAACCCCCGGGCTTTTTCTGGCGAGATCGAACTATCTCTTAGGCGTATCCGGACAGCGTAGGTAATAATGCTGTCATGGGGATGTTCGAGACACTGGTAGGGAGCCGGGTACCACAAAAGTATCGTAAGTACTTCGACCTCCCCGAGCGTCGCGACTCACACAAGTTCACAAACACGGCTGATACCTTGCTCGGATCGGCTTCACGGGCGTGGCTGGCGAAAAATGCCGGGCCATGCGGCGTCTACAGGCTGCAGCTCGGCGTCGACGCGCTCTGTCTGCGCCTCGGGCTCATCGAGAAGGCCGAGCGCAGCATCGACATCCAGAGTTACCTGATTCGCGATGACCTGAGTGGCAACCTCATCGCGCTCAGGCTTATCGAGGCAGCTAACCGCGGCGTTCGAGTACGGCTGCTCATGGATGATGCACTGACCGAACCAATTGATGCCGGCTTGTTGAGCCTGAATGACCACATCAACATCGAGGTCCGGGTTTTCAATCCTTTCCCGAGGCGCCGTTCCCGGCTGATCAGCTTTATCGCGAACTTCAACATTCTGAACCGCCGCATGCACAACAAGTCGTTCACCGTTGACAACCAGGTGACCATTGTCGGCGGCCGGAATCTTGCGGACGAGTATTACCAGACAAGCGTAAAGAGCGAGTTTCTCGATGAGGATATCGCCGCCATCGGGCCGGTTGTCGATGACGTGTCGGTCGGGTTTGACGAGTACTGGAACACCAAGGAAGCCATTCCGGTCAGTGTCTTCGACAAGTACGTCCCGCACCAGGCCCTCAATGAAACGATCGAGGCCGGGCAACGTCATTTGGAGAGGCACAGGGAAAGCCCGGTAATTCGCGGGCTGAGTGAGCACCTGATCCGTGATCTCGCCGATGGTGTCTTGCCGTGGGTTTCGGCAAGAGCAGAGCTCGTGCTCGATCGTCCGGATAAGGTCCGGGGGCTTGTTCGACGTCAGATTGGCGATGTTACCGAACGGCTGATACAGATGGTTTCATCGGCCGTCGAAGAAGTCATCGTCGTGTCGCCGTACTTCGTCCCGCAACGCGAAGGTGTGCGTTTCTTCGGCGCGCTCGTCAAGAAAGGTGTTCGGGTCGTTATCCTGACGAATTCGCTCGCATCAACCAATCACTCCAGTGTGCACGCAGTGTATGCTCGCTACCGCAAACCGCTGTTGCGGAAGGGTGTCGAACTGTACGAACTACGACCGATTGAGGATGGCAGCACATTTGGCGATGCAGACCCGACCCGGCTCACCCTGCACTCCAAGGTAGCGATCGTCGACCGTCAGAGGTCATTCGTGGGTTCGTTCAATCTCGATCCGCGCTCGCTCTACATTAATACCGAGCTCGGCATGGTTGTCGAATCCGGCGATATCGCCGAAGCAATGGCATCGTCTGGTCTGGAATCACTGGAGACCGTCGCTTACCGGCTGCAACTGAATCCGAGAGGCCGCCTGAACTGGCGCTATAACAGCAGTGGGCAAACCCTGATTGCACGAACCGAGCCCGATACCAGCCTTTGGCGCCGGATACTCACCCGGCTAATGGGCCTGCTGCCGATCGAAGGACAGATGTAATCATGCACCGTTTTCGGCAGCACATTCCTGCAGCTCGTTTGCATAACGTTCCTCGCGAATGGCCCCGCGCTGCATGGTTATCTGGTAACCGACGTAGTACTTGAAGACATTGCTGACATAGGTGACGGTTTCGCTGCCGATTCTGCGTGCGGCGATGATTTCGACGTTGTCGAACCAGCGGTTCGGGTCGTATCCATTGTCGGCCGCCTCCCGCCGGTAGCGGTTGATCTTGGCCGGACCCGCATTGTAGGCGGCCAGGCTGAACAGCCACTGATTCAGGTCATTGAACTTTTCGTCCGAAAAATACCGATCCGCGATGAAGCGCATGTACTTGGCGCCGGCATGGACGTTGCCGTCCACCGTCGTAACGTCGTCAATGCCGACATTCTTGTCCGCAGCGGTCGATGGCTTGATCTGCATGATGCCGATAGCCCCCGCCGGGCTTTTGCGGTCCTGGCGCAGCCCGGACTCCTGGAACGCCTGTGCGGCGAGCATGAGCCAGTCGAATTCGAACATTTCGCCGTATTTCTGAAACACGCTGATCAGTTCCCGGACCCGTTGTAACGCTCTGTTCGTATGGGAACAACGAACTCGTGATGCATTGGACAGGTACCGGTTGTAGGTATCGTTTCCGACGAGCGTTCCCTTGCCGTACTTTCTCAGGAAGTCTTTGATGATTTCCGCAAACTGCGGATTGTCCTTGCGTATCGCCCAGGCTATCGAGCCACCTTCGTTAATGACCAGGTCGTCACGCACAACGATGTTGGGAAATACGGTGGCCCAGAATTCCGCTTTGTAGTCGTCCATGACCGTCATGTTGATCATTCCGCTGTTCACCATCTCCAGCAGGTCCTCGGCTTCCAGGATTTCGTCCGCGAGATGGATGTCCGGCGCCTTGAGTCCACGACTTTCGAAATCCGCGATCAGGGGCTGCAGGTGCTCGAAGTAGCTACTCGATTCGCGA
>JBFEXY010000097.1:0-8032 GCA_041562415.1 Woeseiaceae bacterium | reverse complement strand
CGAGGTGGCAGAGAAACTCGGGATCGAGATGCCGATCTGCCACCAGGTCTATCGCATCCTTTACGAAGGCGCGTCGCCGCGCGAGGCGGTCGGCGCCCTGATGCGCCGCGATCTCAAGTCTGAGCACTAGGCGCAGCGCGCGTCTGGCCATTCGCCATCTTTCAACTAAACTTTTTACCCATACGGCGCTAATTACTGTATGCACTCACGACTATAGGGGATTCAACATGGACAGACGTCAATTCTGCCGGTCCGCGGTCGCGGCCGGCGTAGCCGCCGCGTTCCTGCCCGCCTGCGGCAAGGAAACTCCGGTTGCGACACAGGCCGACACCGGCATCGCCGCCATATCTCTCGATGGCGCGGACATCGAGCTGAGTAGAGCGGCTGTCAAGGAGCTCGGCGATGCCATGTCGGGGCCCGTGATGCTTTCCGGGCATCCGCAGTACCAATCGGCGCGAATGATCTGGAACGGCATGCACGACAAGCGCCCGGCGCTGATCGCGCGCTGCCTGAGCGCCGAAGACGTCAGCAATGCCGTCAGTTTCGCGCGCGACAACAACGTACTCGTCGCGGTACGCGGCGGCGGCCACAGCTGGCCAGGCAAGTCGGTTTGCGACGGTGGCCTGATGATCGACCTGTCGCAGATGAACACGGTCACGGCGGACCGGGACACGCAACGGGCACGCGCGCAGGGCGGCGCATTGCTCAATAACCTGGATTCGGCGGCGCTCGAGAAAGGCATGGTAACGACTGCCGGTGTCGTTTCGCACACGGGCTGCGGCGGGTACACGCTGGGTGGCGGGTTCGGGCGGCTGAACCGCAAGTACGGCCTGACCATCGACAACGTCACGGGAGCCCGCATCGTCACGGCTGACGGCCAGGTGCGCTGGGTTTCTGCGGCAGAAGAGCCCGACCTGTTCTGGGCGATCCGCGGCGGCGGGGGGAACTTCGGTGTCGTGACGGAATTCGAGTACCAGCTACACCCGTTCGATCGCAACATATTCTCCGGCAATATCGTCTGGCCGCTTGATCAGGCGCGCGACGTGCTCGAGTTCTACGCCGAGTGGTCCGCCGGCCTCTCCGATGAACTCTACGTAGGACCCACCCTGGCGAGAATGCCCGAGGTCGGTGACTCCGTCGTCATGGAGGTCGTTTATAACGGCGATCCGGCTGCCGGAGAAAAAGAACTCGCACCGCTCAGGGCGATCGGCAAACCGCTGGCGGATGGTGTCGCCGTGCAGGACTACATGGTTATGCAGACCAGCGCCGATGCCATGATGGCTCACGGCGTGCGCTCCTATGCCAAGAACGGCATGGTCAAGGAATGGTCGCAGGGCCTCGTGGACACATTGATCGATGCCTTCGATCCGCGCGTCTTCCTGACCAACCACGTCGCCGGCGGCGCGGTGAAGCGCGTCGGTGAGACCGACACCGCGTTCCCGCATCGCAATGCCGAACTCATGCTCGTCTTCGTGACCGGCTGGGGCGACCCGGCGATGGATGAGGAGATGATCCAGGCGACGAAGGCGCAGTACGCGGCACTGGAGCCGTACATGGGCGGTTATTACGACAACATCGAGTTCGACGGTGACGAAGCCGCCGGCAATTACGGGCCGGCATATGGCCGCCTGGCGAGGATCAAGGGGCAGTACGACCCCGGCAACCTGTTCCGGCTCAACAGCAACATCGAGCCGGCGGCCTGATCAGCTGCCCTGCTCGAAGTCGAGCTGCCGCCACGCCTCGTATACGACAACGGCGGCGGCATTAGACAGGTTCAGGCTGCGGTTGCCCGCCCTCATCGGTAACCGCAGCCTTTGTTCCTCCGGCAGACTGTCAAGCAGCGCCTGGGGAAGGCCCCGCGTTTCCGGTCCCATGAGGAACACGTCGCCGGCGCGGTAGCGTGGCGCGTCGTAGCGCGTATTGCCGCGCGTGCTGAGCGCAAAGACGCGCGGTTTGCCGATCGACGCGAGCGCGTCGTCCAGCGACGCATGTGTTCGTACTTGCGCAAATTCACGGTAGTCGAGGCCCGCGCGGCGCAACCGCGGTTCGTCCAGCTGGAAGCCCAGCGGCTCGACCAGGTGCAGGTCCACGCCGGTGTTCGCACACAGGCGAATAATATTGCCCGTATTGGGTGGAATCTCCGGCTCGTACAGGATCAGGCTGAACATATCGTTTAGAATGCCGCATCCGATGAGCCACCGAAACAACCCTCTGCACACCGACCTCTGCGGCCTATCGATGGACTCGCCCATCGTACTGCTGTCCGGCTGTGTCGGTTTCGGCGAGGAATACACGCGCGTCGAGGGATTCTCGAACCGCGATGTTGGCGGCGTGGTACTCAAGGGCACGACCGGGGACGCGAGGCTGGGCAACCCGCCGCACCGCGTCTACGAAACGCCCATGGGTATGCTCAACGCCATCGGCCTGCAGAACCCCGGCGTCGGGACGGTGGTGGACGAGATCCTCCCCGGCCTCGACTTTACCGAGACCCGTTTCTTCGCCAACGTCTCGGGATCGACAATCGACGAATACGAGCGCGTCACGCGACGCTTCGACGACTCGCCGATCGACGCAATCGAGATCAATATCTCCTGTCCCAACGTGAAGGAAGGCGGCGTCCAGTTCGGCAACGACCCGGAGATGTCCGCCCGTGTCGTCGCGGCCTGCCGGGCGCAGACGACCAAGCCCATCTTCACGAAGCTGTCGCCGAACCAGACCGACATCCGCGATAACGCACGACTTTGCATCGAGGCAGGCACCGACGGTTTTTCCGTGATCAACACCGTTACCGGTATGGCAATCGACGCGGAGACCCGTCGGCCGGTGATCGGCAATGTGCGCGGCGGCCTGTCGGGGCCGGCAATCAAGCCGATCGCCCTGCTCAAGGTGCACGAGGTGCACGAAGTCGCCGCGCCTCATCGTATCCCGATCATCGGCCAGGGCGGCATACGCACGGCGGCTGACGCGATCGAATTCATCGTTGCCGGTGCAACTGCGGTCGGCGTCGGCACCGCGCTGTTCTACGACCCGCTCGCCTGCAAGAAAATAAACAGCGGCATCGCCGACTACCTGGAGCGCCACGGCTTCGAGTCCGTCACCGACCTCGTAGGCACGCTTCAAACCTAAGCGTTTCTCCCGAACTTCTTTCCCTCGCGCAAGCTCCTTTGGGCAGCCGGGTCATTTGTCTCCCTCATGGCTCGCTTCGCTGCGCTTTACTTCGGTCGACAAGCGCCCCGGCTGCCCTGCGCAATCGCTACGATGATCGGTGGCGAGCCGCCTGGCGGGCCGCGAGGACTGCCTTTTCGAGGAAGTAAAGCGCAGCCGCGCGCAGCGCGGCGAGCCATGACGAGAAAAGGTATCGGAGCGGCCCGACGGAAAGCTCAGGAACGATGACCGCGAATGCGGGTCAGTCGAGGTGCAGCGCCTTCATTTTGCGGGTCAGGGTGTTGCGGCCCCAGCCAAGAAGCCTGGCGGCTTCCTGGCGGTGTCCGTTGGTCTGGCTCATGGCGATGCGGATGAGGGTCTTTTCAAACTCGGGCAGGGCCCTGTCGAGCAGGGGCGCCTCACCGGAAGTAAGCTGCCGTTCCGCCCAGCTCGCAAGGCTGCGGGTCCAGTCCTGGGTGGCGCGTTCCCGGGACGTGGTGCCGCCCATTTCCGGCGGCAGGTCCTGGGTGCCGATGACGCTGCCGGGGGCGGTCACGGTCAGCCGTCGGGTCGCGTTCACGAGCTGGCGAACGTTGCCGGGCCAGTCGTAGCCGCGAAGCACATCCATAGCTTCGGGGTCGATCGACTTTGCCGACGCGGCCAGCTCGCGGGCGGCCTCCGAGAGGTAGTGATTCAGGAGCAGGGGGATGTCCTCTCGCCGCTGCCGGAGCGGCGGGGTATTGATTCGGATGACGTTCAGGCGGTGGAACAGGTCTTCGCGGAAACGTGACTCCTTGACCGCTCGTGCGAGGTCCTGGTTGGTCGCCGCGATGACGCGGACGTCGACCTTGATCGACTGCTGCCCGCCGACTCGATAGAACTCGCTCTCCGCCAGCACGCGCAGCAGGCGTGTCTGTAATGCCGGGGACATGTCGCCGATCTCGTCGAGAAACAAGGTGCCACCATCCGCCTGCTCGAATCGTCCTATCCGTCGCGCATCGGCTCCGGTGAACGCGCCCCTCTCGTGTCCGAACAACTCTGACTCGAGGAGTTCCGCGGCGATGGCGGACGTATTGAGCGCGACAAAGGACTTGTCCGCTC
Source organism: Woeseiaceae bacterium (assembly GCA_041562415.1). Lineage (GTDB taxonomy): Bacteria > Pseudomonadota > Gammaproteobacteria > Steroidobacterales > Woeseiaceae > UBA1847. Next base: position 3,787 of record JBFEXY010000097.1, on the reverse strand, counting down.
TTGGGCTGTGCTCGTGCAGTGCGCGGGCAACGAGTTCCTTGCCGGTGCCGGACTCGCCGGTGATAAGCACGGTCATGCTCGAGCCCGCCAGCCGCCCGATGGAGCGGAATACCTCCTGCATCGCCGGCGCCTGGCCGATCAGCGACGGGATGTCCTGCCTGTCTTCACCGGAGTGCTCGGGTTCATCGTGGTTACGGCGCGCCGCGCGCCGCACGAGCTCGACGGCCTCATCGATGTCGAACGGCTTCGGCAGATACTCGAACGCGCCGCCTTTGTAGGCGGCCACCGCATTCTCGAGGTCCGAATGCGCGGTGATCACGATCACCGGCAATTCGGGCCAGCGGCGGTTGACTTCCTCGAGCAGGGCGATGCCGCTCATCCCCGGCATGCGAACGTCCGTGACCAGCACGTCGGGCGACTCGTGATCCATCGCTTCGAGCAGGTGCTCGGCACGCTCGAAACTCCTGGTTTCCATGTTCTCCTGCCGCAGGGCCTTTTCGAGGACCCAGCGAACCGACTGGTCGTCGTCGACGACCCAGACCTTCAGCGTCTCGCCCGTCATGCCGCCGGCCCTTTCTGGTCGAGCGGTATGCGCACGAAGAACACGGTGCGCCCGGGACGGCTCTCGAACTCGATCAACCCGCCGTGACGGCTGAGCAGCTCCTGCGCGGCCGGAAGCCCCAACCCGGTACCTTGTGGGTTGCTGGTCACGAGCGGATAGAACACGGTGTCCTGCAGGTCGGCCGGGATGCCGGGCCCGTCGTCCTGTATTTCGATACTGGCGATGACGCGATGGCGGGTATCGCCGATCGTGAAATTGGTTACTGCGCGGCTGCGCAGGGTGATGGTCCCCTGGCCGTCGAGCGCCGCCGCCGCGTTACGCATCAGGTTGAGGAGGGCCTGTACCATCTGGTCGCGATCGAGTTCGATGAGCGGCAGTCCCGGATCGTAATCACGGACGATGTGCAACGAGCGCCGATCCTCCGCCTCGATGATGCGCACCACGTACTCGATCAACTCGTGGACGTTCAGCGGCTGCTTGTTCGGCGCACCACCGGGGCCCAACAGCGTATCGACGAGATTCGCGAGTCGATCCGTTTCGCTGATCACGACGTCGGTGTACTCGGTGAGTTCCCTGTTATCGAGCTGACGCGCCAGTAACTGCGCGGAGCCGCGGATGCCGCCGAGCGGGTTCTTTATCTCGTGTGCGAGTTGCCTGATCATCTGCCGGCCGGCACCGTGCTGGATCAACAGCGCGTTTTCCCGGCTGATCTTCGAGCGCCGCGTCACGTCGGTCAGTTCGACGAGCAGCGTTGCCTGGCCACTTTCGATCGGCGACACCCGGCAGTCGACGACTCGCTCGTCCGCTTCGACTTCGTTCGGGCCGAGACGCAACTCGTTCGCATAGTGATCGCCCGTTGCGCTGACCCGGCTGAGGATGTCGCGCAGCTCGGGATCATCATCGAGCAGCCTGAGCAGGGACTCTCCGCGCGCGCGCCGCTGGCTTATGCCGAGTATGTTTTCCGCGGCGGGATTGAGGCCAACGATGAGCAGGTTCCTGTCCAGCAGGATCACGCCGGAACTCAGGCTGTCGAGGATAGTCTTTGCTTGATCGTGGATGTCGCCTTCGTCGCCGGCGCTGCTCTTGCCGGAAAGCCCGCCGCCGGCTAGAACGCCACCGTGTTCTGCTGCACGTAGAAACGGCTCGGCTGACTGCGGATCATCACTTTCCCCGTCCCGTCCACGACTTCCACCTGGATGTTGTGGACGCCCCGCCATACTTCCTGCAGCTGGAAGCTCGTACCGCTTACCGGCCTCATCTCGCCGTCGAAATACGCGCGTACCAGGTGGCCCGGCTGCAGAGCCGGCTGCAGAGCCACCGAGACGCTCAGGACGCCTTCGATGTTCCATAGCGTTTCTTCCGCCCCGGGCGAGACGATCTGGATACTGGTGTAGCCGGCCTGAGGCTCTTCGGCGGGCTCGTCATCCTCATCCTGCGGCGCAGTGGCCCTGGGGACGCGACGTGTCGTTGCGACGTTGGGGGTTGGTAACACGATGGCTTCTGCGCCCTCCCGGGGTCGGTCGGAATAGTGCACGACGCCGTCTTCGTCGACCCAGCGATAGGCCTCCTGTGCGACCACTGTAGTGGCCGCGAGAAGGCAGGCAATGATGAAAACCGGGCGCAGTTCCATACGGTTAGCATAGCAATTAATTCCGCGATTGGGGCGGCAACCGGGCGGCGAAAATGCCGCCCGGTTCACAGTTTTGGCTCCTCACAGACTGTAGTACATGTCGAATTCGACCGGATGCGTAGTCATGCGCAGTCGCGTCACGTTTTCCATCTTCAGGTCGATATACGCGTCGATGAGGTCATCGGAAAACACGTCTCCGGCCTTGAGGAATTCGCGGTCCTTGTCGAGCGCGGCCAGCGCTTCATCGAGCGAGAATGCGACCAGCTGCAGCTGCTTCTCTTCTTCGGGCGGCAGATCGTAGAGATCCTTGTCCATGGCGTCGCCCGGATGGATCTTGTTCTGGATGCCGTCGATACCGGCCATCATCAAGGCGGAAAATGCGAGGTAGGGGTTCGCCATGGAGTCCGGGAAACGGACCTCGATACGCCGCGCCTTGGGATTCGATACATACGGAATGCGGATCGAAGCCGAGCGGTTGCGCGCCGAGTACGCGAGGATCGTGGGCGCCTCGAAGCCCGGTACCAGGCGCTTGTAGCTGTTGGTCGCCGGATTCGTGAACGCATTGATTGCCTTCGCGTGCTTGATGACACCGCCGATGTAATGCAGTGCCGTATCGGACAGGCCGCCGTAGCCGTCACCCGAGAACAGGTTCTCGCCGCCCTTCGACAGCGACTGGTGGACGTGCATCCCGTTGCCGTTGTCGTTGACCAGCGGTTTTGGCATGAAGGTGGCGGTCTTGCCGTAGGCATGCGCAACGTTATGCACGATGTATTTCAGTATCTGCACTTCGTCTGCCTTGCGCACCAGCGTATTGAACTTGACACCGATCTCGCACTGGCCGGCCGTGGCGACCTCGTGGTGGTGCACCTCCGTTTCCAGCCCCAGCTCTTCCATTGCCAGGCACATCGCGGAACGAAGGTCGTGCAGTGAGTCGACCGGCGGAACCGGGAAGTAGCCGCCCTTCACCGTCGGGCGGTGCCCGGTATTGCCCTCTTCGCGGCTGCGGTTCGTGTTCCAGGCGCCCTCTTCGGAGTCCACCTTGTAGAACGCGCCCTGCATCGAATCGTCCCAGGAGACGTGATCGAATACGAAGAACTCGTTCTCGGGGCCGAAGAACGCGGTATCTGCGATGCCGGTCGATTTCAGGTAGGCCTCGGCGCGCTCTGCCAGTGACCGCGGGCAGCGGTCATAGCCCTGCATCGTCGACGGCTCGATGACGTTGCAGCGCAGGTTCATGGTGATCTCGTCAGTGAAGATATCGACCACGGCCGACGCGGGATCGGGCAACAGGATCATGTCGGACTCGTTGATGCCCTTCCAGCCTGCGATGGACGATCCGTCGAACATCTTGCCTTCCTCGAACAGGTCCTCGTCGACCGTATGGGACGGCACGGTGACGTGCTGTTCTTTTCCTTTCGTGTCCGTGAACCGAAAGTCGACAAATTTGACCTCTTTCTCTTTGATGAGGCCGAGTACCTCTGCGGGCGTCATGATTTCCTCCAGAATTCGCTATGCATAGAAACGGCCAGCAGCTGCCGGCCCTGTTGCCTTGCTATTGCATTAAGCGTGCCAAAATGGTGCTTCATCTAAGTCAT
>JBFEXY010000096.1:0-8037 GCA_041562415.1 Woeseiaceae bacterium | reverse complement strand
GTCCAGGTCTCCCCGTTCAACAGCCTTGCGAACCTCGATCATCACGGCCGTTTTCAATCCGCTGAAGCTGAAATCGTGCCCGGGACGGTTCAGCATCGGCCGCGGAAAGGCGAACGCGCGGTCGTTACCATGCTCTGACAGCGCCGCCAGCGCAGGACCGCCCGGGTATCCGAGATCGAGCAGCTTGGCGGTCTTGTCGAACGCTTCGCCGACCGCGTCGTCGAGCGTGGTTCCCAGGAGGTCATACTCGCCGAGTGCGCGCACCGAGATCAGCATCGAGTGACCTCCCGACACCAGCAGCGCCAGGAACGGGAATGCAGGGGGGTTGTCCTCCAGCATAGGTGCAAGCAGGTGCCCCTCCATGTGGTGCACCGGCACGACGGGACAGCCCCAGGACAGGCTGAGCCCGGCGGCCATGCCACCGCCCACCATAAGCGCTCCAACGAGGCCGGGGCCCGCAGTGTAGGCGATAGCGTCCGGGCGCTCGACGCCTGCCTGCGACAGCACCTGCCTGATCAGCGGCAACAGGCGCCTGACGTGGTCGCGCGACGCAATTTCCGGTACGACGCCTCCGTAAACGGCATGCAGGTCGACCTGGCTGTGCAGGGCGTCAGCGAGCAGGCCATGCTCCGTGGAATAGAGCGCGACGCCGGTCTCGTCGCAACTGGTTTCGATGCCGAGAACGTTCATGGCGGCGAATAGTACGGGATATTTGCCCGTCTCGCCGCATCCGCAGGCCTTGCGCCACCTCTCGGCGAGAGTTAAAATGCGCGGCTCTCCCGGTTCGACCCGGGATTATTTATGCCCAGAAGGAAGGCCTGATTTAAATGCCAAGTGTTCGCATAAAAGAGAACGAGTATTTCGATGCCGCGCTGCGCCGCTTCAAGCGTGCTTGCGAAAAAGCCGGGGTCCTCACCGAACTTCGCCGCCGCGAGTTCTACGAGAAGCCGACGCAGGAGCGCAAGCGCAAGAAGGCCGCCGCCGTGAAGCGGCACCTGAAGCGCCTCTCCCGCGAAGAGTCAAAGCGCAAGCGTCTCTACTGATCTTCCCCGAGGTTCGAGGCTCTCTCGGCCCCATGTCGCTGAAAGACAGCATTACCGAGGACATGAAGTCCGCGATGAAAGCCGGTGACAAGGACCGGCTCAAGGTCGTGCGCCTCATTCTCGCAGCAATCAAGCAGGTCGAAGTCGATTCACGCACGGAACTCGATGACACCGCGGTGCTGGGCGTACTCGACAAGATGGTCAAGCAACGCCGCGACTCGGTCGAGCAATTCACGAAAGGTGGTCGTGAGGACCTCGCAGCCATCGAGCGGGCGGAAATTGAGGTCCTGGAGTCCTACCTGCCTGCAAAAATGGACGACGCAGAGCTCGATGCGCTCATAGACGAAGTGATCGCAGCGACCGGCGCCGAAAGTATCCGCGACATGGGAAAGGTGATGGGCGCCATCAAGGCCAAAGCCGCCGGCCGCGCGGATATGGGCAGCGTCGGCAGCCGGGTCAAGGCTCGGCTCGGGACCTGAAAATCCCGGAAACAAACCGCTGGCGAATCGGCGTAGATTCGCTATGCTAGAGCCAACGGGGCGTTGACCCGGACGCCAATAATAAGAACAGGCTCTGGCAAGACCCGAGGCCGCGGAGCGCACGTTTAATTCACTATGGCTGGATTGATTCCCCAGGATTTCATCGACGACCTGGTCGCACGGGCCGATATCGTCGAGGTGATCGGCCGCCGCATCCAGCTGAAGAAGGCCGGCCGGGAATTCAAGGCCTGCTGCCCGTTCCATGACGAGAAGACACCGTCCTTCACCGTGAGCCCCTCGAAGGGCTTCTATCACTGCTTTGGTTGCGGCGCGCACGGCACGGCGGTCGGCTTCCTCATGGAGTTCGATCACATGAGTTTTGTCGAGGCGATCGAGAGTCTTGCCAATTCGATGGGCGTGGAGGTGCCGCGTAACGAGTCGGACCGCCCCGCGCGCCGATACGACGAACTGTTTGACCTGATGTCGCGTGTCGAACGCCACTGGCAGCAGGGGCTGCGGGAAAACCCGGCTGCCGTGGACTACCTGAAGCAACGGGGTATCGATGGCAGTACCGCAAAGCGGTTCGGCCTCGGCTACGCCGCCGACGCCTGGAGTTCGGTTCTCGACAAGTTCGGTACCTCACAGGAGGCAATCGACCGCCTCCTTGCTGCGGGACTCGTGATTCGCAAGGACAACGGCGGGCACTATGACCGCTTTCGCGACCGAATCATTTTCCCCATACGTGACGTCCGTGGTCGCTGCATTGCTTTCGGTGGCCGTGCGATGGGCGACGGGGAGCCGAAGTACCTGAACTCCCCCGAAACCGTGCTATTCCACAAGGGTCGTGAACTGTACGGCCTGCACGAGGCGCGCCAGGCCCTTCGACAGATCGATCGTTTCGTGGTCGTCGAAGGCTACATGGACGTGGTAGCACTCGCGCGCCACGGCATCGACTTTTCCGTCGCAACGCTCGGCACCGCGACGACCGCAGATCACCTCAACCGGCTGTTTCGGCTTACCGAGAACATCGACTTCTGTTTCGACGGCGACAGAGCGGGCAAACAGGCGGCCTGGCGCGCCCTAGAGACCGCACTGCCCCACATCCGGGAGGGCCGCCAGGTGCGCTTCGTGTTTCTGCCGGACGGGCAGGACCCGGATTCCTACGTCAACGCTCGCGGGGCCGATGCGTTCATCAAGGCACTCGATGAGGGTGTCGCACTGTCCGACTACCTGATCGCTGAAATCGCGCAGCAGGTCGACCTCGGCACGGTCGACGGGCGTGCAAGACTGGCCGAACTTGCGAAGCCCCTGGTCGCCCGAATTCCCCAGGGGGTCTACCGGGAACTCCTGATCGAATCGCTGGCACAGACGGTGGGACTCACCTCGAGCAAGCTGGAGAAGATGCTCGGCCGCACGCAGGCCGCCGGGCACGATCAGCCGGCACGCAGGCGGAGACTTCGGGGCCCGTCTTTATCGGGCGCGGCCGGCAGGCCTTCCGTCGTGAGAAGGGCGATCACGCTGTTGCTGAACCATCCTGACGCCACGGCCGGCCTCGATGTGGAAAAAATTGCCGCGCTGAGCCGCCCGGGCATCGATCTGTTGCGGGACCTGATTGAAACCGCGCAGCAGGAGCCCAATATCACGACAGCGGGTTTGCTGGAACGTTGGCGCCACGACGAACAGGGTCGCCACCTCGGCAAACTGGCCGCGGTCGAGGTCCCCGGTGACGAGGAATTCGACCCTGCCGCGGAGCTGGCTGACTGCATCGAGCAGCTGGCGCTGGCCGGGCGGCGGGAGCGTATTGATTTTCTTATTGAGAAACAACGGGTTAAACCTCTGGATGAATCCGAGATGGCGGAACTCCGGCAGCTTCGCTGAAGCATGCCGGTGGGCCGGGGCGGCAAGATATTCAGTGGACATTTATAGATTAGATCGAGTCAAACCAGTACAATTGGTCGTTTGCATTTTTTACATGGAGGGCGTTTCGTCTTGAGCGAGAAACGTGCAGCAATAGGCACCAGCAAGCAGGCTCAGCAGCTGAAGGAACTCATTGCACGCGGCAAGGAACAGGGTTTCCTGACCTACGCCGAAGTCAATGATCACCTGCCTAATGACATTATCGATCCCGAGCAGATCGAAGACATTGTCAACATGATTAACGACATGGGCATCACGGTGCACGAAAAGGCGCCGGATGACGAGTCGTTGCTGCTGTCCGACGCCGCCGTCTCCAACGACGACGACGCCGCCGAGGAAGCAGAGGCCGCGCTTGCCAGCGTGGACGCGGAATTCGGCCGCACGACGGACCCGGTGCGTATGTACATGCGTGAAATGGGTACCGTCGAACTCCTGACTCGCCAGGGCGAAATCGAAATTGCGAAACGCATCGAGGACGGCCTCAACCAGGTCAAGTACCACATGTCGCATTTTCCGCCGACGATCGACCTGCTGCTCGAGGTGGCCGACGCGGTGGATTCCGGCGACACCCGCATGCAGGATTTCGTGGTCGGCTTCATCGATCCCAATGAACCGGACGAAATTAAACCGCCGGCACCGAAGTCGGACGATGACGAAGAAGAGGCGGTGGACACGGGGCCGGACCCCGATGAGGTCAAGGCACGCGTAAAGACAATCCGCCGCCTTCACAAGCGTGCGCTTACGGCGATCGACAAGCACGGTCTGAAGGACAAGAAGACCGTCAAGATCCAGGCCGAACTCGCCGACCAGATAATGGAACTGAAACTGGCGCCGAAACTCTTCGACCTGTTGGTGAAGAATCTTCGTGGCGTCGTGTCCGTGATTCGCACGCAGGAACGGCTGGTTATGCAGATCTGCGTCCGTGACGCCGGCATGCCGCGCAAGGACTTCCTCGCGAGCTTCCCGAAGAGCGAGACTGATCTCGCCTGGGTGGAAAAACACATCCGCGCCAAGCGCAAGCATTCCTCGACGCTGGCCAAGCTCAAGGACGATATTCTTCGCGCCCAGCGCAAGCTGCTGCAGGTGGAGGAAGAGACCAGGCTGACTATCTCCGAAATCAAGGAGATCAATCGCCAGATGTCGATTGGCGAAGCCAAGGCGCGGCGTGCGAAGAAGGAGATGGTCGAAGCGAATCTGCGCCTCGTGATCTCTATCGCAAAGAAATACACGAATCGCGGCCTGCAGTTCCTGGATCTGATCCAGGAAGGCAACATTGGTCTGATGAAGGCCGTCGACAAGTTCGAATACCGTCGCGGCTACAAGTTCTCGACCTACGCAACCTGGTGGATTCGGCAGGCGATCACGCGTTCGATCGCCGACCAGGCGCGCACGATCCGCATCCCGGTTCACATGATCGAGACGATCAACAAGCTCAATCGCATCTCCCGGCAAATGCTGCAGGAGATGGGCCGCGAGCCGCTGCCCGACGAATTGGCCGAGCGCATGGACATGCCGGAGGACAAGGTCCGCAAGGTTCTGAAGATTGCGAAAGAGCCGATCTCTATGGAAACGCCCATCGGCGACGACGAGGATTCTCATCTCGGTGACTTCATCGAAGATCAGACCGTGCATTCGCCGGTGGATTCGGCCACGTCGCAGGGCTTGAAGGAGACCACGCACAGCGTGCTGGCCGGCCTGACGCCTCGCGAGGCAAAGGTACTTCGCATGCGTTTCGGTATCGACATGAACACCGATCACACGCTCGAGGAAGTGGGCAAACAGTTCGACGTGACGCGTGAGCGCATTCGCCAGATCGAGGCCAAAGCGCTGCGGAAACTCCGGCATCCGACACGATCGGACCAGCTTCGAAGCTTCCTGATCGAAGACTGAAGAAAAGCCGGGCGTCGCCCGGCTTTTTTTTGCTCATTTGCATGGATGCGCTCGGCGTCCCTTCAATTTCGCGTCAGATAGCTCTCCGGATTGTGAATCTCTTTGTGGCAGTTCGAGCACAACAGCTCACATTTCTCAGACTCTGCGAGAATGACGTCCCAGGCCCGATTTGACAGGCTACGAAGATCCAGATTGAACGACTTGCTGGTTGATTCCCCATGGTGAAACTCAAGTGCAGCATAATTCCGACTGTAACCGCACGTTGAACAGCAGCCGCCTTTTAGATTGACCAGATCGATTTTCCTCTTTCTGCCACGTGATTGTTGAGCGCTGTAGGACTGCAACCTGTTATTCGTATCCCGATTCTTACAACGTCGTGAGCAGAATTTTCTTTGCCTTCCTCCAAGTACTTGCGAACAATGGATACAGCGAGCCATTTGACAAGGTTGGAAGAAAACCAAGTTGTGTCCGAGCCGCAAATTTCTGGAATCAATGCGTTTTTCGCCGTCGCTATGGCGGCCAGTTATCTGATAGAATTCGGCCCGGTTGTGGGCCTGTAGCTCAGTTGGTTAGAGCAGGGGACTCATCAAAAAGGTGCATTTGTGCCGAAAGGCACAAAGTCGAACGGGATGAATTCAGGGAAACCGTAGCAGCTTTGGCTGACGGCAATCCTGAGCCAAGCCGGCGGTACACCGCCGGAAGGTGCAGAGACTACCTGAGAACTTCAGTGTTCTTAATGACAGGCTTGAGCGTCCCGCCCCTAACATTCGGTTGAGGGTGATGAGATAGTCCGCTCCGCTTGGAAACAAGCGGGTAAAGTGAATCCCTTGGTCCCAGGTTCGAGTCCTGGCGGGCCCACCAATCTCCACTCCGCGCGTATTCAGCGGCTCCCGGACTTTGAGTCGTCTTTGACCCGATCAGGTTCTCCAGCCCGACGGCGGCTACGTGTCAGCGCAAGCCTTCGCGTGTATCACCACGTAACCGACTGCTTCCGGCCAGAATCGGACAGCCACTTCTTCTTGCTCGCTTCGCTCTTGTTTCGAATTCACCGAACATGCGCCAATTCACGTTGGCATTGGGCAGGATCGACAAATCTTATCGTCTGAATCCCCAGTGACGATGCCGCTGCAAGATTTTCACGCATATCATCGATGAATATCGTCTCGGCTGACTCGAGCTGATAAAGCCCCAACAAATACTCATAGATCTGACGTTCCGGCTTTACCATCTGTATTCGAGAAGAGATGACGATGCCATCGAACATATCCCAGATCTTGTGACGCTGCTCAAGATACGCAATCGATGCAAGATGCATATTCGAAAGGACGAACAGTCTGTTCTTTGTCTTGCTCAATTCGTAAATCAGTTCAATCGTCGCCTCGATCGGTGTCAGAAAGCGTGGAACTGCGTTCAGAAGGCGCTCGATGTCTTTATAAGGTAGACCAGTCCGCCTTGCACCACGACTGATTGCCTGGTCGAACGTGATGGTTCCTCTATCGAGTTCCACCCAGTCAGCGTGCTCGAAAATCTCTTTCCGTACCAGGTCTTGAGTACTCGTATCTTCGAAAATTCTCTTGATAATCGTGTCCGGTTGCCAATTGAATACGACGCCTCCCAGGTCGAATACGATATTCAAATCCAGCTCCTACAGATACGAGTACGGGAAGACGGAAGAGAAGGTCAATCCGCTCCCGACGTTGCGAGACGAGTGAAAGCCCCGGATATGCAGCGCAAATTATAGCCTGAACCGGACCGACTCCCGCCGCTCAGGCGATTCCGGGCAGAAGTCCCTGGTTCAGATAACGGTGCTGATGCCCGGCAGCCACTCATGCCAGTAGACGTGCTTGGCGAGCAGCTCTTGGCGGGCACTATCGGCATCGCGCCAGAGCAGGCGCACGTGATCGCCCGGCCTGAGCTGGCCGATGAGGTGCCGGTCTACGCGCGCGACATGTGCGACACGGGGGTAGCCCCCGATCGTCTGCGCATCGACCGACAGCAGGAACGGTCTGCCGTCCTCCGGACACTGTATCGTGCCCGGGAATACCGGCGCACTGGCAAGCCGCCCGCCCGACGTGACCTCGAATCTGGCGCCCTCGAGCTGCAGGCCCATGCGGTCCGCCCGGTTGCCGACCGAGAAATTCGTGTCGAACAGGTCGAAGCGGCTTTCCTTGCTCAGGAGGTCGATTTCAGCACCGTAGCAAGCGCGCAGCGCCCAGCTCTTGGCCGCGATCGGCCGGAACTCCTTCGGCGTCTTCAGCATCTCCGGCGCCTCGGCCGAGGTCGCGGTGGCAAGCATGTCTCCGCTACGCAGCGCCCTGCCCTCGAAGCCACCGAAGCCGGCAGGCAGATACGTCGATGACGAACCCAGGACTTCGTCCACCGCTATGCCGCCTGCGAACGCCAGGTAGTTGCGCGCACCGGCTTTCGCCGGCCCGATTTCGAGTTCGTCGCCCGCGACCACGGCTATCGTCCGATGCAGCTTGACCCGCTCGCCGTTCAGCCACACTTTCGCCTTGGCACCCGTGACAGCCGTGAAACAGTCGTTCTCGAAGCGAATTGACACCCCGGTGAACGTCGTTTCGACGCCCGCTGCCGCCAACGGGTTGCCGACAAGGCGATTGGCGAGCGCGAGTGACAGGGGATCGGCCGCGCCCGAGGCCGGCACGCCGAGATGCCGCAGTCCCGCACGCGGGCCCGCCTGGACCGTG
>JBFEXY010000095.1:0-8062 GCA_041562415.1 Woeseiaceae bacterium | reverse complement strand
GGGCGCACCGCACGCTGATCTTCCGCAAGCTCAAAGGCCTCGAGGATATGATCCCGATCTCCGTGGTGCACTGGTACATGGCTGAGCGCGGCTGGACCTTTATGGACGGCGACGGCGTTGTTGCTGATCCGATCAACGATGCTGACTACATGTACCAGGTCTACCAGGCGGCAGACGGGGATTACACCGGCCGGGTGACCGTGCCCGTGCTCTGGGACAAACAGAAGAACACGATCGTCAGCAACGAGTCCGCCGACATCATCCGCATGTTCAACTCCGCGTTCGACGGTGTCGGTGCGACAGAGGGTGACTACTATCCCGAGCCCCTGCGCGAAGAAATCGACGAGATAAACGCACGCGTCTACAGCACGGTCAACAACGGTGTCTACAAGTCGGGATTCGCGACGACCCAGGAAGCCTATGAAGAAGCGGTCGAGCCGCTGTTCGAGTCACTCGAGTGGCTGGACGATCGCCTGTCCACGCGTCGTTACCTGACGGGCGACCGGATTACCGAAACGGACTGGCGCCTGTTCACGACGCTACTGCGTTTCGACCCGGTGTATGTCGGGCACTTCAAGTGCAACCGGCGGCGAATCGTGGATTTCGAACACCTATGGCCCTACGTGCGTGACCTGTACCAGGTCCCTGGCGTCGCAGAGACTGTGCACATGGATCACATCAAAGCACACTATTACATGAGCCACGAGACGATTAACCCGACGCGCATCGTTCCCGTCGGTCCCGATATCGACTACTCGGTGCCCCACGACCGTGAGGCGTTGTCAGGCTGAAGACGGGGGTCGCCGGTCCGTCAGTCGTAGCAGAGCAGCTTCACCTTACGCACGGCGCGGTCGATCGCCTCGTCGCTGTCGGCATCGACGAGTTCCTGCTTGGCGGCAGCACACTCGCTCGCCTCTTCCTGCATTTCCTCGATAATCGCCGCTTCTTGCATCACCTTTTGCGACTCGGGCTCACAGGCCGTCGCAGGGGCGCGGCGAATGTTTGCTCCGCCGCTGGTCTCCTCGACGTACACGCAATCGTCAACGCGGATTTCTGTTTGCTCGGTCGCGATCTGGACCATGGACCCATCGTTCATCGTTACCGAGTAGATGCGGCCCGGCCTCGTTTTCGAGGCGGCGGCGGCGCCGCCCAGCACCGCCCCGAGCGCGGCATTGCGGTCCCTGCGGCCCGAGCTCTTGCTTGAACGCGTCAGCGCGGCGCCAAACGCGCCGCCGACCAGCGCGCCCTTGACCGCGTTGCCGTCGTTCAGGTCCACGGATTTCATGCCCGTAACGGTACCCGTTCGCACCGTGACCGACTGCCCGGCGCGCTGGGCAAACGCCTCGGATGCCGCGAAGAGCAGACACAGGACAACTGCGATACAGACAGGTGCGTTACGAAACATGCTTATCTCCCTACCAGGTGCTTATCGTTCATCGAATTATGCATGGGCCGCTGGTGTCGAGGCTACTCTTCGGCGTACAGCGCAGCCCATTCCTCCCTGGTGAGCTGCTCCCGCAGTTCGAAGCGCAGATCGAGCACGCGTTCCTGGCCCCGCTCCCAGTCCCGGTTCAGCTGATCCAGCGCAGCCTCGACTTCGGCACGATCGGCCGCGTGGTCACGATATGAACGCCTGACGGATTTGCCGGCAGCCGCATATTTCTTGTCGAAGGCGACGACGTCTTTCCTGAGGTCTTCCAGAATCGACTGAGCGGCTTCGGCGCGTGCGGGATCCTCGATAACGATCGCAACGCGGTCGCTCAGCTCCTCGACCGCTGCGGGCGTCAGCACACCAGCGTTGATGCCGCCGGCACCGCCGCCGAAAAAATACCAGTACATGAACGCCCAGAACACGTCAGCCACCCTCCGCCGCAGCGCCATAGACCAGCTTCCGCGGCTCGAGCCGCTTCAGCTGGAACCGCGAAATGACTTTCCATTCTTCCGCCGTCGTCGCCGCTTTCATGGCTGCGACGAGATCGATGGTTTCTTTCTGCGCCGACGCACGCTGTCGGTTGAAGTCGGCAAGCAGCGCTTCGAAGTCCTCACGGCGGGCGTCGTAGTCTGCCGTCAACGCCGCAATTTTTTGCCGGTGTTCGATCACTCGCTTCGCATGCTCCGCAACGAGGCGGTCTCGTTCGGCCAGGAGTTCCAGGAGTCGCTCGGCCTGCTCCGGGTCAGCCACGGTTGCACGCACGAGCTCGATTTCCTGCTCGCGGGCTTCGGCGACCTGGGTCTGGATCTTGACCGGATCGGGCGGCTGCCTGGGGCTGGCACACGACAACAGGATTACCGCCAGGATGGCGATGCCGACGATCGAAATGCCTTGTGAAGCTCTCAACGATACTCTCTCGGGGCTGGCCGAGACTCTTTCGCAAGTATTTGCCACAATTGTGACACCAATCCGGTCACCTTACAGTCTTTCGGGTTCATTAGGGTTCTTACCCGCATGTACGCACATCGCTTGAAGAGAAAGGAACGATTGCGCTGGCGAAATCGCGTTTTGCTGCCAATTGTAGCGATCGCCCTCCTGGCCTGTGCCGGACCGCAGCTGCAGACGGATCTGGAACGTCCGGAGCCGAGTTACGCACGCCCGCCGGCGATGTCCGGCGCACTCGCGGAGATGGCGGACCGCATCTATTCGGCGAATGGTCCCAAGTCTTCCGGGTTTCACTTGCTGGACGGCAGCCACGAGTCGCTGACCTGGCGGCTGGCACTCATTGACTCGGCTGTCTCGTCGATCGATGTCATGACCTATCTCTGGTACCCGGATGTTGCCGGCCGCCTCATCCTGGAACGCGCGGTGACCGCCGCACGCCGCGGTGTGCATGTGCGCCTGGTCGTGGACGACCTGATGACGATCGGCCAGGAAAACGTGCTCGCGGATCTCCATAGCGAACCGAACATCGAACTGCGCCTGTTCAATCCCTGGAAGAGGCGCGACCTGCTTTCCCGTGGCGGAGAGATGGTCGCGGAGATGGAGCGACTCAATACGCGGATGCACGACAAGCTGCTGATTGCCGATGGCCGTGCAGCGATCATCGGCGGTCGCAACATCGGTGATCACTACTTCGGCCTGCACCACAGCTACAATTTCCACGATCTCGACGTACTGGCTATTGGCCACATGGCGACACAATCCAATGCCATGTTCGACGAATTCTGGAACAGCGAGTGGGTCGCTTCGGCCGCCAACCTGACGACGAGCCCGGACCCGGAGCGGGCGGCTAAGTCCTGGACGAAAATGCAACAAAAGACTCGCACTTCCGAAGAACTGCAGTCGTTCCCGGTCGAAGCGAAAGACTGGTCACAGGAATTCGTCGAACTCGAGCCTCTCCTGCACCCGGGAACAGGCAATCTCATCTACGACGAAGTAACCGCTGCGGGCGTCGCGCAGAGCATGGTCGCGAGGATGTTCGCCATCTTCGACACGGCTCAGGAAGAACTGCTGATCACCAATGCCTACATCATCCCCGGTGAGCGCGCGATCGAATTCCTGCGTTCGCTGAACGAGCGTGGCGTCGATGTGCGCATACTTACAAACTCACTTGCTTCTCACGACGTACCCGCGGTCAACAGCCATTACGAGCCCTGGCGGGACGACATCGTCGGTACGGGCACGAAGCTCTACGAGTTACGTGCCGATGCAGCGATCCAGTCTATCGTCGACGTACCGCCCGTAGCCGCAAAGTTCGTGGGGCTGCACACCAAGGCGTCGGTATCGGATGGCCGCCTCGTGTTCATCGGCTCGATGAATCTCGACCCGCGCTCCGGGGCCATCAACACCGAGATGGGAGCTGTCATCGATAGTCCCGGGTTGGGACAGGAACTGCGGGACCTGATGCTGAGAGACATGAGCCCGGCAAACGCCTGGGAAGTGTCGATCGCCGATGATGGCCGCTTGCAGTGGCAAAACAGCGAGGAGACAGTTCGCAAGCAGCCGACGCGCGGCTTCATGCAGCACGTCATGAACGTTATCTTCAAAGTGGTCCCGAAAGAACAGTTTTGATCGCCGGGTCAGGCCTGGCTGTGTTTCGATGACAGTAACAGATAGACGGCGGGTACCACGAACAACGTAAACAACGTACCGATGGCCAGCCCGGTCGCAATGACGAGGCCGATATTGAAGCGGCCCACAGCGCCGGGGCCGGTTGCCAGCAGCAACGGAACCATCGCCACAATCATCGCGACGGTCGTCATCAGGATAGGCCGCAAGCGTATTGCTGCTGCTTTCTCGATCGCGTGGCGCCGCTCGAGACCGTCGCGTTCCCGTAACTGGTTGGCAAATTCGACGATCAGGATACCGTTCTTTGAAATGAGGCCAATCAGGGTGATGAGGCCGACCTGCGTGTAGATGTTGACCGTCGCAAAACCCAGCGTCATGAATATCAGGGCGCCGGCAATCGACATCGGTACGGATACGAGAATGATCAACGGATCCCGCCAGCTCTCGAACTGCGCCGCGAGCACCAGGTAGATGACAATCAGGGCCAGGAAAAACGTAATCAGCAACGCACTGCCCTGCTCGGCATACTGCCGTGACTCGCCGCCGTAGTCGATCGTGTAGCCGCTCGGCAGAATCTCCGCTGCCGCGTTCCTCAGGAAGTCTATGCCGGCGCCCAGCGAGGAACCCGCCGCCATCGTTCCTTCCACGGTGACTGCGTTCAGCTGCTGGAATTGAGTACGTTGACTCGGCTCGACCGTCCGCTCAATCCTGATCAACGCCGACAACGGCACCTGTTCGCCGCCGGCGCCGGTAACATAGTAGTCGTTCAGCATTTCGGTCGTGAGACGGAAGTCGCGCTCGAGTTGCGGTATTACCTTGTAACTGCGGCCCTCAAGATTGAAGCGATTGACGTATCCCTCGCCCAGCATCACGGACAGCGTGCGGCCGATGTCCGCCATTGAGACGCCCATATCGCCAGCGCGATTTCGATCGATCACGAGCGTGGCTCGCGGCCTCGAGAACTCGATGCTCTTTCTCAGGAAACCGAACAGCCCGCTTTGCAGGCCCGCGCCGATGAGTTGATCGGCATACGCATCGAGATCGCGAAATCCGCCGTCGGACTGGACGACGAACTGCACGGGCAGACCGCCGCGATTTCCCGGCAGGCTGGGACGCGGGAATACACCGACCTGCATACCGGCTATCTTGTTGACAGCGGACTGAAGGTCGGGAAGCACCTCGAGAATGAAGCGGTCGCGCTGCGACGGCGGCTCCATCTTGAAGCCGCCGAAAATCGTATTCGTAGAGCCCATGCCGAGAAACAGGAAACTTCTGTGCTCTTCGGGCATCGTGTTGAATTGCTCGATCAGCTGGCGTGTATACACCTCGTTGTATTCGATCGTCGCGGTCTGAGGGGTCCGGCCCTGCACGAACAGGATGCTTTGGTCCTCCACCGGCGCGAGTTCGTTGGGCGTTGTTACGAACATGAAATAGATGCTGACCAGTACGATCGCAGCGAACGTCATTGTTATCGGCAGGTAGTCCAGCGTCTGGCTCAGGCGCTTGCGGTAACCCTCCGCGAGACGCTCGAAGAATCGCTCGACAAAGGCTTCGAAGCGGCCGGGCTCGCCTTTGCGATGCAGCACCTTGGCCGACAGCACGGGTGACAATGTGAGCGCGACCACGCCGGATACGACCACCGCCCCGGCAAGAGCGAAAGCAAATTCCGTAAACAGCGTGCCGACGAGCCCTGTCATGAAGCCGATAGGCGCATAGACCGCAACCAGGGTCGTCGTCATCGCAATGACCGGCATGCCGATCTCGCGCGCAGCATCGATGGCTGCGTCAAACCGCGACTTGCCCATCTCTATGTGTCGATGCACGTTCTCGACGACGATAATTGCGTCGTCGACCACGAGGCCGATTGCCAG
Organism: Woeseiaceae bacterium; assembly: GCA_041562415.1. Classification (GTDB taxonomy): domain Bacteria; phylum Pseudomonadota; class Gammaproteobacteria; order Steroidobacterales; family Woeseiaceae; genus UBA1847. The sequence goes on along the minus strand of JBFEXY010000095.1, from coordinate 2,188 downwards.
CACCATCGCCAGCAACGTCAACAGATTGACCGAAAAACCCATGAGCAGCATGAGAAAGCCGCCGCCGATCAGCGACAAGGGCACAGCCAGTCCGGGCACGATGGCCGCGCGCATTGATCCGAGAGACAGGTAAATCACGAGCAGTACGATGAGCAGTGCTTCGCCCAGGGTCTTGAACACTTCCTTGATCGAATCTTCGATGTACTCGCTCGCGTCATACGCGACGCTTGCGGTCATGACTGCGGGAAGCTGTTGCTTGACTTCCTCCATCGTACTGCGGACCCGTCCTGCGACCGTCAGGGGATTCGCTCCCGGAGCCGGTTCGACTGCAATTACCGTGCCCGGCGTGCCGTTAAACCAGCTAATCGAATCATAACGTTCAGAGCCCAGTTCGATGCGCGCGACATCCCCGAGTCTGACGAGGGTCGCATCGTCGCGCCGCACGACGAGATTACGAAAATCCTCTGCGTTTGCGACGTCGGTGGTTGCGGCCAGGTCAGTCAGCACATAGGTGCCTTTTATCTGTCCGGCCGCGGCAAGAAAGTTGTTGGCATTCAGCACGGCAGCGACCTCGGCCGCTGAAACATCCAAAGCCGCCATGCGCTTCGGATCCAGCCAGATGCGCATCGCAAATGCGCGGCTACCGAAAAGTTCCGCCCTCGCGACACCGCTGACCGCCTGGATTTTCGGCTGCACGACTCGGAGCAGGTAATCCGTCGTCTGCGACGCGCTCATCTGGTCGCTGTAGAAGACGATATACATCAATGCCGTTTGGTCGCCCGTGGTCGAGTCGATGACGGGATCCTCGGACTCGGCCGGCAGTTCACCGCGACGACTTGCGACCTTCGCCTGGATCTCGGCAACCGCTGCTTTCGGATCGTAGCCAAGCTTCATGAACACCTGGATGGCCGAGCTTCCTTGCGTGCTTGTGGAAACGATGAAATCGATGCCGTCAGCTTCGGCGATGGCCTGCTGCAGGGGCGTCGTAATAAACCCCTGGATCAATTCGCCGCTGGCGCCGGGATAGGCTGTGGAAACGGTCACGACCGTGTTGCTGAGCTCCGGAAATTCGCGCACCTCCAGTGCGGCCAGGGAACGCAGGCCGATCACCAGAATCAACAGGCTGATGACGCTCGCGAGCACCGGGCGCCGGATGAAATGATCGGTGAATTTCATTGGCGCCGATTCAGCGCATCCGGATCCACGGTATTGTCGACGGAAATCGCCTGGCCGTTGCGCAACTTGTTGTGGCCGTCGCTGACGACCTCGGTGCCCTCGTCAAGGCCGCTGATTATCTCGACGCGGCCGTTGCGAACCTGGCCGGTCTTTATCTGCGTCAGCGCAACAGTCTTCATGCCGTCGGTATCGTTGACGACGAAGACCGATTCTCCGTAGGGGTTATAGGTCACTGCACGCTCCGGCAATGTCAGCACCCGGTCCCTCTCCTCGAGCAGGGTATCGACCTCCGCGAACATGCCCGGCCGCAGCCGCCGGTCGGCATTTTCGATCAGCGCCCGGATCCGCACGCTGCGCGACGCAGTCTGGATACTTGGACTGATGGCGTAAATGCTGCCCTCGAAGACGGTGTCCGGATACGCCTGCACCCTGACACTGACCTTCTGGCCGACGTGCAACTCGGACAGGTACCGCTCGGGAAGCGAATACTCGGCATAGATCGGGTCGAGCCCGACCAACTGTACGATCTCGTCGCCCGGCGCCAGGTACTGGCCGGGATTGATAATGCGGATACCGAGTTCGCCCGCGAATGGCGTGCGTATCGACTTCATTCGAATCATCGCCCGTTTCGCAGCGATCTCTGCTTCGGTGCGATCGAGAATCGCCTGCGCCTCGTCCAGCTCCGATCGCGGACCGAGATTGTCGCTGACGATCTGCGAAACGCGATTACGCGTTATCTCGGCAAGCCGCCGGTCGGCCTGCAATGCGTCCAGCTCCGCCCGGTCCACCTCGACGTCCAGTTCGACCAGGAGTTCTCCCTCATCGACATGCTGGCCGGAATCGAAGTAGATCTTGCGAATGATTCCCGGCACTTCCGCCGAAACCACCACCCCGCGCGTCGGCATGATGGAACCGATCGCCTCCAGCGTTGGCTGCCAGCGCTCGCTCGTGACATGTCGGGTGGACACCACCGCCGGGGGCGGACCGGCATTGGCAGTCGACTGCTTCTGCG
>JBFEXY010000094.1:0-8125 GCA_041562415.1 Woeseiaceae bacterium | reverse complement strand
TTGTCCCAGTTGTCGCGCTTCGAGAAGCGCTCCTACAGCTACCGTTTAAACGGAAAGTTGAACATCTCCAGCAACGCCTTGCCCTCTTCAGGGTTGCGTGCCGTCGTGGTGATCGTGATATCCATGCCCCGGATCGCATCGACCTCGTCGTAGTTGATCTCCGGGAAGATGATCTGCTCCTGAACGCCCATGCTGTAATTGCCCTGCTTGTCGAAACCCCTGGGGTTCAGTCCCCGGAAGTCGCGAATACGCGGAATGGCAATATTCACCAGGCGATCGAGAAACTCGTACATCCGCTCGCGCCGCAAGGTGACCTTGCACCCAATCGGCATTCCGTCACGGATCTTGAAGGCAGCAACCGACTTGCGCGCATTGCAAATAATCGGCTTCTGTCCAGCGATCTTTTCCATGTCCGCACGAGCATTCTCGAGCACTTTCTTGTCGGCAATAGCGCCACCCACGCCCATATTGAGCGTGATCTTGGAGATGCGCGGCACCTCCATCGGGTTCTTTAGGCCGAGCTTCTGCTGAAGTTCGCCCATCAGCTCGTTCTCGAACTTTTCCTGTAGCCTTGACATATCTCAGTCTCTTAAATGTCTACGACGTCGCCGCTCTGCTTGAAGATACGGACCTTGGACCCGTCATCGTTCATGCGAAAGCCCACGCGCTCGCCTTTCTTGCTCTTCGGGTTGAAGACCATCAGATTAGAGTGGTCGACGGGCATTGCCTTGTCCTGGATGCCACCGGGCTCACCGATATTCGGGTTTGGCTTTACGTGCTTCTTGAAGATATTTACACCTTCAACGAGCACTCGCCCGTCCGGATAAACCTCGAGCACGGTCCCGCGCTGGCCCTTGGACTTGCCAGTCTTCACAATGACCTCATCGCCTTTTCTGATCTTGTTCATATCCTTATCCAAAGCTGTACCGGCTCTTGGTGTCGGTCGCACCTCGAGAGGCGCCCCTGCCAAAAAGTTCCTACAGAACCTCCGGCGCCAGCGAAATAATCTTCATAAACTGGTTCGTACGTAGCTCGCGCGTTACGGGTCCGAAAATACGGGTGCCGATCGGCTCCAGGCGTGCATTCAAAAGCACTGCCGCGTTGCCGTCGAAGCGAATCAACGAGCCGTCTTTGCGCCTTACGCCCTTGCGAGTACGGACAACAACGGCGTTATAGATCTCGCCTTTCTTGACCTTGCCGCGAGGGATCGCGTCCTTGACGCTGACCTTTATCACGTCACCAACATTCGCGTAACGGCGCTTGGAGCCGCCCAGCACCTTGATGCACTGAACGCGACGCGCACCGGAATTGTCCGCCGCTTCCAGAACTGTCTGCATCTGAATCATGACTGCCTACCTTCGTTCACCTGTCCGCCGCACGCTCAACGATGTTGACCACGGCCCAGGACTTGTTCTTGGAAATCGGCCTGCACTCCGAGATCGCAACGCGATCCCCGGGCTTGCACTCATTCGCGGCATCGTGTGCCAACACCTTGCTCGTCCGGCGGATGTACTTGCCGTACACCGGATGCTTGATGAGGCGCTCGATGGCGACGGAGACCGTCTTGTCCATCTTGTCGCTCACAACACGCCCTACGACCGTGCGCCGGCCTTTCTTCGATTCTTCACTCATTTGCCTTCACCTGCCGAGCGCGAAAGCTCGTTCAGTACAGTCTTTACACGCGCGATATCTTTGCGGACGCGACTGTGCTCATGGTTGTGCGTCAGCTCGCCCGTGGCCTGCTGCATACGCAAGTTGAACTGCTCACGACGCAGCGCAACAAGCTCTTCGTTGAGCTCGTCCACCGACCTCTTTCTCAGATCGCTCGCCTGCATCACATCACCTGACGGGTTACGAATTCAGTCTTGAAAGGCAGCTTCGCAGCGGCCAGGCGGAACGCCTCGCGCGCAATCTCCTCGGTCACGCCTTCCATCTCGTAGAGCACGCGACCAGGCTGGATCTGGCAGACCCAGTACTCGACGTTGCCCTTACCCTTGCCCTGCCGCACTTCGAGCGGCTTCTTCGTGACGGGCTTGTCGGGGAACACCCGAATCCAGATCTTGCCGCCACGCTTGATGTGGCGGGTCATCGCACGACGCGCCGCCTCGATCTGGCGAGCCGTCATGCGTCCACGCCCGGTCGCCTTAAGACCATACTCGCCGAACGACACCGTGCTACCGCGCTGTGCCAGACCACGGTTGCGGCCCTTCATCTGCTTGCGAAACTTTGTACGTTTGGGCTGTAACATCTATCTCACCTCGGAAAGCGAACGTTCTCAGGAACGTGCGCCTGCTGCCGCCTCAGGCGCTTCCGCCTGCTGTGCTTCCGGCTTGTCGAAAACTTCACCCTTGAAAATCCAGACCTTCACGCCTATCACGCCGTAGGTCGTAAGAGCCTCCGCCAGCCCGTAATCGATATCGGCGCGCAGCGTATGCAGAGGCACACGGCCCTCCCGGTACCATTCCGAACGCGCGATTTCCGCGCCATTCAGTCGGCCGCTTACCTTCACCTTGATACCTTCGGCACCGACTCGCATCGTGTTCGTCACCGCGCGTTTCATGGCACGCCGGAACATGACTCGACGCTCCAGTTGCTGCGCAATACCTTCCGCAACCAGCTGAGCGTCCAGCTCGGGCTTGCGAACCTCGCTGATATTGATCCGCACGTCTGTGATGGTCATGCCGATCATCTTCGCGACTTCCGAACGCAGCTTCTCGATGTCCTCGCCCTTCTTGCCAATAACGATGCCCGGCCGAGCCGTGAAAATCGTGATGTTGGCCTTCTTGGCCGGACGCTCGATCGTGATGCGGCTTACGGATGCGTCCTTCAGCTTTTCCTTGATGAATACGCGCAACTGGTGGTCGGTGCGCACATACTCCGGAAACGTGTGCGAATCGGCATACCACTTGGACGCCCAGTCCTTGACGATGCCAAGGCGAATACCCGTTGGATGTACTTTCTGACCCATGCTTTATTTCTCGTCGCCTACCCGAATGGTGATGTGGCTGTTCCGCTTGATGATGCGCGCACCGCGGCCTTTGGCCCTCGCGCGATAGCGTCGAAAAGTCGGCGCCTCATTCACTTCTACGGTCGAAACTTTCAATTCGTCGATGTCTGCACCGTGGTTGTGCTCGGCGTTCGCGATCGCCGATTCCAGCACTTTTTTCACGATGCGAGCGCTTTTCTTCGGTGTGAACGTCAGTGTGCGCAAGGCCTCGTCCACGGTTTTGCCGCGAATGGTGTCAGCGACCAGGCGGCACTTCTGCGGCGACACGCGCGCATATCGAAGTGTTGCTGCAACTTGCATTGACCTGCTCCCTCGCCTTACTTCGTCTTGCGATCACCGGAGTGACCACGGAATGTGCGGGTCATTGCAAACTCACCGAGCTTGTGACCGACCATATTCTCTGAAATCAAAACCGGCACGTGCTGGCGGCCGTTATGCACGGCGATCGTCAGTCCTACCATGTCCGGCAGCACCATCGAGCGCCTCGACCACGTCTTGATCGGACGACGATCGTTCTTCGCTGCTGCTTCAGCCACTTTCTTCGCCAGATGCGTGTCGACGAACGGGCCTTTTCTTACACTACGCGGCATCTCTCAGATCCTTTATTTACGCTTGCGGCGACGAACAATCATGTTGTCCGTACGCTTGTTCTTACGGGTCTTCGCACCCTTCGTCGGGGTGCCCCAGGGGCTGACGGGATGCCGTCCGCCCGAGGTGCGTCCCTCACCACCACCGTGCGGGTGATCGACCGGGTTCATCGCGACGCCACGGACCGTTGGCCGCACGCCGCGCCAGCGGCTTGCACCAGCCTTGCCTAGCTTCCTCAGGTTGTGTTCGCTATGGCCGACTTCTCCAATCGTCGCGCGACAATCGACATGAATTCTTCGCGTTTCGCCGGAGCGCAGGCGCAGCGTCGCGTAGACGCCCTCGCGTGCCGCCAACTGAGCGTAACCACCGGCTGAGCGGACCATCTGCCCACCCTTTCCAGGCTTCATCTCGATGTTATGGATCACCGTACCTACCGGGATCGATTTCAGTGGCAGACAGTTGCCGGGCTTGATCGGCGCTTCTTCCCCGCTGATGACCGGCGTACCGGCATCCACACCCTTTGGCGCAATAATGTAGCGACGCTCACCGTCCGAGTATTTCACGAGAGCGAGGTGCGCACTGCGATTCGGATCGTACTCGAGGCGCTCAACTACGCCCGGAATACCGTCCTTGTCGCGCTTGAAATCGACGATGCGGTAGCGCTGCTTGTGCCCGCCGCCCTGGTGACGAACCGTAATGCGACCGTTATTGTTGCGGCCGCCTTTCTTGCTCTTCTTATCGAGCAGGGCATCGTGAGGCTTGCCTTTGTGCAAGCCCTGCGTCTTGACGCTGACGACGAATCGACGACCAGCGGATGTCGGTTTTGCTTTATGCAGAGACATATCCGGAATTCCCAGTCCTGTTCCTTATTCCCCGCCCAGGAAGTCCAGCTGACTGCCTTCGGCGAGTTTTACGTAGGCCTTCTTCCAATCAGAGCGCTGGCCGCGCGTCGTTCCGAAGCGCTTCGCCTTGCCCTTGACGTTGACGACCGTAACGTTGTCGACCTCGACCTCGAACAGCAATTCGACGGCCTGCCGAATCTCTGACTTGGTCGCATCGTGGCGCACCTTGAACACGATCTGGTTGTTCTCGGCGGCAATGTGGCTCTTCTCGGAGAGGTGCGGACCCCGAATTACCGTCATCAACCGTTCCTGGTGTGCGGCTCGACTCATGACAGGCGCTCCTCGATCAACTTCAGCGCCGGCAACGTGACCAGCACTTTCTCGAAGCGGATCAGCACAACCGGATCCATGGATGCTGCATCGCAAATACCGACATTCGGCAGGTTGCGTGCCGCAAGAAACAGGGATTCGTCGAAAGCCTCGTTCAGGATCAGCACGTTATCCAGATCGAGCTCCTTGAGCTTACCGGCAAGCAGCTTCGTCTTCGGTGCCTCCAGTTCGATCGACTCGACGACAACCAGGCGATCCTGACGGACGAGCTCGGACAACACCGACCGCAGTGCGGCGCGGTACATCTTCTTGTTGACCTTCTGGTCATGGCGGCGCGGCTGGGCTGCAAATGCGCGGCCACCGCCGACCCAGATCGGGCTGCGGATAGTGCCAGCGCGTGCGCGCCCCGTGCCTTTCTGGCGCCACGGCTTGGTTCCGCCGCCGCGAACCGCAGAGCGGTTCTTCTGTGCCTTGGTGCCGGCCCGCGCGCCCGCGAGGTACGCGGTGACGACCTGGTGGACCAGCGCCTTGTTGAACGCCGCGCCGAACGCGCTCTCGGCGACGTCGACAGATCCGCTGCCTTGCATCTTGAGCTTCATCGTTATGCCCCCCGCGCCTTGACAGCCGGACGCACGATAACCCGCCCGCCTTTGTGGCCGGGGACGGCGCCCTTGATGAGAAGGAGGTTGCGCTCTGCATCGACGCGAACTACCTCGAGGTTCTGCACGGTGCTGCGTGCGTTACCCATGTGGCCGGACATCTTCTTGCCCTTGAACACACGGCCCGGCGTCTGGTTCTGGCCGATCGAACCCGGGGCACGATGTGCCAGCGAGTTGCCGTGTGTGGCGTCCTGGGTTCTGAAATTGTGGCGCTTTACCGTGCCTGCGTAACCTTTACCGATAGACGTGCCTATGACGTCTACCTTCTGGCCTTCTTCGAAGACATCGACTTTGATTTCGTTGCCCTTCTCGTAATCACCTTCGTCGGCATCGTCGAGACGGAACTCCGCAATTAGATCGCCGGCTTCAACCTTCGCCTGGGCAAAGTGGCCGGCTTGAGGCTTGGACACACGAGAGGCCTTGCGCTGACCCGCAGAAACCTGCAGGGCGCGATAGCCGTCATTCTCGACGGTCTTCACCTGAGTAATCTGGTTCGGTTGTGCCTCGATAACGGTGACGGGGATCGATACTCCGTCCTCCGTAAAGACACGTGTCATGCCGCACTTGCGGCCAACAAGACCCATAGTCATGTTCAAAACCTCACACTGACTTCGATTGGCCAGCGTCTATCTCTAGTCCGTATCTCTCTTCACCCCGACTACGATTGGCCGGGGCTGCCTGCGCGTCTATTTCAGACACGCGAAAGGGCCAGCCATTGCTGAGAGCTTCATGCTCTCCCTGCTCAGGGGCTGACCCTAGCTTCCAACGTCGCCCTTCGACGACGCAGGCGGTCCGGGATTTGCCGAGGACGCCTTGCGGTTTCCCGGCGTCCAAATAGTTAAGCGCCACACGAGTGCCCTTCTTGGTGCACCGGTGACGCCGATTTTCGAATTTGGCCGACTCCCGGCCCGGCCAAATCCAGCGAGCCAGCAATTATACCCCGCGAACCCTCTAAAGCAAGCGTTTGGCGGCGAGAATTCGCTGCATTTTTCTATATGGTTTTCAAGAGCTTAAGCCCGGCGTGTTTGTCACCAGAAATAAAGCGCAGCGCAGCGAGCCTTTTTCCGCAAGCCGAGCTCAATCTGGAGCCTGAGGCGACCGCGGAAAAACGGCCACTCCAGCCAAACCGAGCGCTCACTCCAACCTAGTTCAGCTTAATCTGAACATCCACCCCGGCGGGAAGCTCCAACTTCATCAGCGCATCCACGGTCTTGTCCGTCGGATCGACGATATCCATCAAGCGCTTGTGCGTACGGATCTCGTACTGGTCGCGGGCATCCTTGTTCACGTGCGGTGAGATCAGGATCGTGAAACGCTCCTTCTTCATCGGCAGCGGTATGGGCCCCTTGACCGTGGCGCCGGTACGCTTGGCGGTTTCCACGATCTCGCGCGCTGAGTTGTCGATCAGGCGATGATCGAAGGCTTTCAGCCTAATGCGTATGTTCTGGTTTGTTGCCACGTTAAGTCCTCTTGATTATTCGTACCTATCCCGCGAGGGGAGTTTCTCGTCGGAAGTAAAGCGCAGCGAAGCGAGCCATGACGACGAGAAATTACCGGAGCGGGATAGGCTATGCTTAATCCCTTACTCGATGATCTTGGCGACGACGCCGGCACCGACGGTACGGCCACCCTCGCGAATCGCGAAACGCAGACCGTCTTCCATCGCAATCGGCGCAATCAGCTCAACCACCATCTGTACATTGTCGCCCGGCATCACCATCTCGGTGCCCTCCGGCAGCTCCACCGCACCCGTCACGTCCGTGGTACGGAAATAAAACTGCGGACGATATCCCTTGAAAAACGGCGTGTGACGGCCACCCTCGTCCTTCGTCAGAATGTATACCTCGGCCTCGAACTTGGTGTGTGGCGTGATCGAGCCGGGCTTCGCCAGTACCTGGCCTCGCTCAACCTCCTCACGCTTGGTACCACGCAGCAACACACCTACGTTGTCACCCGCCTGACCCTGGTCCAGAAGCTTCCTGAACATCTCCACACCCGTGCAGGTGGTCTTCTCGGTGTCCTTGATACCGACAATCTCGATCTCGTCGCCCACCTTGACAATGCCGCGCTCAATACGACCCGTCACCACCGTGCCACGACCGGAGATAGAGAACACGTCCTCGACCGGCATCAGGAAATCACCGTCAATCGCACGCTCCGGCTCCGGAATGTACGAGTCCATCGCCTCCACCAGCTTCAATACCGACGGCACTCCAATATCCGACTCGTCTCCCTCGAACGCCTTCAGCGCCGAACCCGTAATGATCGGCGTATCGTCACCGGGGAACTCGTACGTCGACAGCAAATCACGTACTTCCATCTCGACGAGCTCCAAAAGCTCCTCGTCGTCAACCTGGTCCGCCTTGTTCATGTACACCACGATGTACGGAACACCTACCTGGCGCGCCAGCAAAATGTGCTCGCGCGTCTGCGGCATCGGGCCGTCCGCCGCACTCACCACCAGGATCGCACCGTCCATCTGCGCCGCACCCGTGATCATGTTCTTCACATAGTCCGCATGCCCAGGACAGTCCACGTGCGCGTAGTGACGATTGTCACTCTCGTACTCCACGTGCGCCGTCGCAATCGTGATGCCGCGCTCCCTCTCTTCCGGCGCATTATCAATCTGGTCGTAACCCTTGATCTCGCCCGAGCCGTGCTTCTCCGCCATCACCTTCGTCAACGCCGCCGTCAACGTC
>JBFEXY010000093.1:0-8162 GCA_041562415.1 Woeseiaceae bacterium | reverse complement strand
GACAACCATCGTCTCGGTGCGTCGCAATGGCAAGGTCGCGATGGCCGGCGATGGCCAGGTCAGCATGGGTAACACCATCATGAAGGGCAATGCCCGCAAGGTCCGTCTCCTGGCCGGAGGCAAGGTGATCGCCGGTTTTGCAGGCGGCACCGCCGACGCCTTTACGCTGTTCGAACTGTTCGAGGCAAAACTGGAACAGTACGGCAACCTGACGCGGGCCGCGATCGAACTGGCCAAGGACTGGCGCACCGACCGGCGACTGCGCCGGCTCGAGGCACTGCTGTGCGTGGCCAACGAGGATGCGTCGCTGATCATTTCCGGCAACGGCGACGTGATCGAACCCGAGGACGACCTCATGGCGATCGGCTCCGGCGGACCCTACGCCCAGGCCGCGGCCAAGGCGCTGCTGGATAACACGGAGCTTGGTGCCCGCGACATTGTCGAGAAAGCGCTCGGGATCGCCGGTGAGATCTGCGTTTACACCAACCAGAATGTCGTCGTAGAGGAACTCGGCTGATGTCACAGATGACACCCCGCGAGATCGTCCAGGAACTGGACAAGCACATCATCGGGCAGGACGAAGCCAAGCGCGCTGTCGCCATTGCGTTGCGCAACCGCTGGCGCCGCGTCCAGGTCGACGAACCGCTGCGCAGCGAGATTACGCCCAAGAATATCCTGATGATCGGCCCGACGGGCGTCGGCAAGACCGAGATATCGCGCCGGCTCGCCCGGCTGGCAAAGGCGCCGTTCATCAAGGTCGAGGCCACGAAGTTCACCGAGGTCGGCTACGTCGGCCGCGAAGTCGACAGCATCATCCGCGATCTCATGGACGTCGCCGTCAAGATGACGCGTGAAGAGGCCATGTCCAAGGTCCGGCATCGCGCCGAGGACGCCGCGGAAGAACGCGTGCTCGATGCACTGTTGCCACCCGCCTCGCCTGCCGTCGGGTTCACGGCCGATAGCGAACCCGCATCGAGGGACAGTGAAACGCGCCAGAAATTCCGCAAGATGCTGCGCGAAGGACAACTGGACGACCGGGAGATCGAGATCGAGGTCCAGGCCCTGACAATGGGCGTGGAAATCATGGCCCCGCCCGGCATGGAGGAGATGACCAGCCAGCTGCAGGGAATGTTCCAGAACCTGGGCGGAAACCGGCGCCGCACGCGCAAGCTCAAGATCAAGGATGCGCTGAAGCATCTGACGGACGAGGAAGCCGCCAAGATGGTCGACGAAGAGGAGCTCAAGGCACAGGCGCTCGACGCCGTCGAACAGCACGGCATCGTGTTCCTCGACGAACTCGACAAGGTCGCCCGGCACTCCGAGACGCAGGGGGCGGACGTCTCTCGCGAGGGTGTGCAGCGAGACCTGCTGCCGCTCGTCGAAGGCTCCACGGTCAATACCAAGTACGGCATGGTTAGGACGGATCACATCCTGTTCATCGCCTCCGGCGCTTTTCACGTATGCAAGCCGTCCGACCTGATCCCGGAACTCCAGGGACGCTTCCCGATTCGTGTCGAACTCCGGTCGCTCACGACCGACGATTTCGTTCGCATCCTCACCGAACCCGACGCGTCGCTTACGGACCAGTACGGGGCCCTGCTCGCGACCGAGGAAGTGCAGCTCGAGTTCACCGAGGACGGTGTGCGGCGGATCGCCGAAGTCGCTTACCAGGTCAACGAGAACACCGAGAATATAGGCGCTCGCCGGCTGCACACGGTCATGGAGCGGCTGCTCGAGACGGTATCATTCGAGGCATCCGACAAGAGCGGCGCCCACGTGCAGATCGATGCCGCTTACGTTGACGAGCACCTCGCTGAGCTGTCGAAGGACGAAGACCTGAGCAGGTATATTCTTTGAATCACCGCTGCCGCAGTTAACGAGAGGACTGACCATGGCCGTGCCGACGGAAATTCGACTCAAGAAAGAACCGCGTTTGCTGGAAGTAAGCTTCGATGACGGCAGCATATTCGAGTACACCTTCGAGTACCTGCGGGTGCATTCGCCGAGCGCGGAAGTCCGGGGACATGGCCCCGGTCAGGAAACACTGCAGCACGGCAAGGAAAACGTCTTGATCCTGAACATCGAGCCGGTTGGACACTATGCGGTTCGCCTGGTGTTCGACGACGGCCACGACACAGGGCTTTATAGCTGGGAGTATCTCTACGAGCTGGGCCGTGATATGCAGGCAAACTGGTTGAGTTATCTCGACCGGCTCGAGGCAGCAGGGTATGCTCGCCAAAAACAGTAACGATATCCCACCATGGCGCCCAACACGGACAGCCCCGACAAACCCGTCGAGACCACCCATTTCGGCTACAAAGACGTACCGGTCGACGACAAAGCCGATCTTGTAAAAGGCGTTTTCGATTCGGTCGCGAGCCGCTATGACATCATGAACGACCTGATGTCCGGCGGCATGCACCGCCTCTGGAAGCGCTACACGATCCAGCACGCGAACGCGCGGGCGGGCCACGTCATTCTCGATCTCGCAGGCGGCACCGGCGACCTCGCGCGCGAGTTTGCGCGTATCGTCGGCGAACGCGGCCGCGTCGTACTTGCCGACATCAACGCGGAGATGCTGGAGTACGGCCGACGCCGTCTCGTCGACGCCGGCATCGCTGGCAACGTCGAACTGGCCCAGGTCGACGCCGAAGCCCTGCCGTTTGCCGATAACACCTTCGACCGTGTCTCCATCGCCTTCGGACTGCGCAACGTCACTGACAAGGAGGCTGCGCTGGCCGAAATGCACAGGGTGCTCAAACCGGGTGGCAAGGTCCTGATACTCGAGTTCTCGCGGCCGTCAAAAGCAATAAAGCCGGCGTACGATCTCTATTCGTTCAAGGTGCTGCCCCTGCTCGGCAAGCTCATCGCGAGGGACCCGGACAGTTACCAGTATCTTGCGGAGTCCATCCGCATGCACCCCGACCAGGAGACCCTGCTCGACATGATGCAGGACGCCGGTTTCGAGCGCTGCCGCTACAACAACCTGACGGCCGGCATCGTCGCGCTTCATACCGGCTACAAGATCTGACCATCGTATGAACCCGCTCGAATCCCTTATGCAACCGATTGCGCGCGTGCTCAACCGCAACATCCGCGAATCGACCCGGGCGAGCGAGCTCTGCGAGCGGCTCGACGGCAAGCTGATCGCGATCCGGGTCCGCGACACGGCGCTTTCAGCCTGGTTCGAGATCGGCAGGAATGCCCTGTACCTGACCACCGACCATGAGGGCGACCCGGACGTCGTCATCAGCGGCTCGCTGGTGGCGCTCGCGCTGATGGCCGGCGAGGATGCGATACGCGACGGCTCACTCGACCTGGCGGGCGATGCCGCAACCGCGCAGGCCTTTCAGCAGTTGCTGACGCACGCCAGGCCGGACATCGAGGAAGAGCTCTCCGCAGTCATAGGAGATACCGCGGCGCACGGCCTGGGCGAATTTGCGAGAGCGGTCGGGCAATGGACCCGCCAGACGCGCTCCATCATGGGCGACAACATTCGCGAATACCTGCAGGAGGAGAGCCGGGACGTGCCGAGCCGCTACGAGGTCGATCAGTTCTCGAAGCGCGTCAACGAGCTGCGCGACGATGTCGACCGGCTGGCGGCGAGAATCGGCCGCCTCGGGGAAACCCCGCAATGATGCAGCGGCGGACGTTCTTCAGGCTGATTCGCATCCAGCGGGTCCTGGTCAAGTACGGCCTCGACGAATTTATCTCTGCAACGCACTTGCTGCGCCCGCTGCGCTTTTTCTTCTATCTCGCGCCGCGGCGCAGGGACCGCAGCGCACCGCAAGGCGAGCGCATACGCCTCGCGCTCGAGGAACTCGGGCCGATATTCGTCAAGTTCGGCCAGGCGATCTCGACGCGCCGCGACCTGCTGCCGCCGGATATCGCCAATGAACTGGCCAAGCTGCAGGACGCCGTGCCACCGTTTCCCACGGAACAGGCGATCGCGATACTGGAGTCCGCCTACGGAGAACCCATCGATACGGTTTTCACTCGCTTCGACCGCGAGCCACTGGCTGCCGCGTCGATCGCGCAGGTGCATACGGCGGAGTTGCCGGACGGTACCGAGGTTGTCGTAAAAGTCCTGCGTCCCGGTGTTCGCGAGAAGATTGAACAGGACCTCGAGGTAATGCGGACGGTCGCGGCGCTGGCAGCGAGATACTGGGAGCACGGCAAGCGCCTCAAACCCCTCGAAATGGTCTCCGAGTACGAGCAGACGATCATTGACGAACTGGACCTGATGCGCGAGGCCGGCAATGCCGCGCAGCTAAAGCGCAACTTCGAGGGTTCGGAGATGCTTTACGTGCCCGAGATCTACTGGGACTTCTGCCGGCCCGAGGTGCTGGTCCAGGAGCGCATTCACGGCATCCCGATCAGCGACATGGAGGCCCTGCGGGCGGCCGGCACCAACATCGAGAAGCTCGCGGAAAACGGCGTGGAGATCTTTTTCACCCAGGTTTTCCGGCACAACTTCTTCCATGCGGACATGCATCCCGGGAATATCTTCGTGAACGTCGAGGACCCGGATAACCCGAGGTACGCGGCCGTCGATTTCGGCATCGTCGGCACCCTGAACCCGGAAGACAAGCAGTACCTGGCCGAGAATTTCCTGGCATTCTTCGAGCGCGACTACTACCGCATCGCCAAGCTCCATCTCGACTCCGGCTGGGTCCCGGACGACGCACGCATCGACCAGCTCGAGACCGCCGTGCGTACCGTCTGCGAGCCGATCTTCAACAAGCCGCTCTCGGAGATCTCTTTCGCCCAGGTCCTGATGCGCCTGTTCCGCGTCGCACAGCGCTTCAACGTGGAAATCCAGCCGCAGCTGATCCTGCTGCACAAGACCCTGTTCAACATCGAGGGCCTCGGTCGCGAGCTATACCCCGAACTCGACATTTTCAAGACAGCGAGGCCGGTGCTGAAGCAATGGATGGACGAACAGGTTGGCGCGCGCGCAATGATCGACGACCTCCGCGAGAATCTGCCGCAGCTGCGGCATGCCCTGCGGGAATTGCCCGGCGTGATTCGCGAGCTGTCCGACCGGGCGAAGGCCGGTGACCTGACGCTCGACCTGCGCTCCGACGAGATCGAGCGCATCCGCAGGGAGCTCGAGGGGCAGCGCCAGCAGCGCTACTGGCTGATCGTAGCGATGACCAGCCTGCTCGCCGGCACCCTGGTGCTCACGCTGCAGGGCAATCTGTATATCGGCGGCGGCCTGCTCGTGGCCGGCGCCCTCGGCGTTTTCGCCGGCAGGCCGAACGCCTGAGCCCCGGCGACGTTTACTGACCGTCATGCTGCAGGCAATCGCAAAAGCAATCCTGAAGGTTGGCGGCTGGGAGATGGTTGGCGAGATACCCGCCGCAAAGCGTGCCGTCGTCATCGCGGCGCCGCACACCTCCAACTGGGACGGCATCTGGGCACTCGTCTACAGGGTCGCCGTGCAGCTCGACATACACTTCTTCGCCAAGGAATCGCTGTTCTGGTTCCCGCTGAACATAGTGCTGCGCGCGCTCGGCGGCATTCCCCTGGACCGCAAGCGGGCCGGCTCCGCGGTGGACCAGGCCATCGAGATGTTCCGGACGAAAGAGTCGTTCTACTTCGGGCTTGCACCGGAGGGGACGCGCAGCCGGGTGGATCACTGGAAGTCGGGCTTCTACCGTATCGCAGTTGGTGCTGACGTACCGGTGGTCCTGGGCTTCCTCGACTATGGCAAGCGGCGGATCGGGATCGGCCCTACGCTGAAGCTGTCGGGAGACTGGAACAGGGATCTCGATTTCTGCCGGGACTTCTATGCGACCATCGAAGGGCGCTGGCCGGAGAAAGCCGGGCCCGTAACCTTTCCATCCGATCCGCGAATCAATAATGGGCGCAAGAAAAAGGCCACTCACTGAGTGGCCTTTTTCGCGGTGCTTTACCCCAGCGCTCAATAACGCCAGTTGACCTCCGCACCCAGCAAGCGGCCCTTCTGCATGGGCCCTGCCGTCCAGAGGCCGGCGATCGAGGTGAGGTTGCCCCAGTTGGCTTCGTCACTCAGGTTCTTGCCGTAGACCGAAATCTGCCAGCGATCCTCGGGCGAGAACCAGTTGATGCTGGCATCGATGCGCTCCTGGTCGTCAAAGATCTCGGTATTCGAGTCGTTGTAGGGATGCCCCTCACGATAGCTGTAGTTCGCTGCGACATTGAAAATGCCGAGCGATCCCGCGAGGATGTCCCACGAGAACCCGAGGCTGTAGTTTGACGGCGCCAGCCGCGGCAGGTCGGGGCCGATGACTGTGCTTGGCTGGCCCGCAGCCGCGAGTATTGCCTCGAGCTGCAAGACGAACGGATCGATGCGGTCGTACTCCCCGTCCTGCACGCCGACCGACGCGTTGATGGAGAAGGTATCCGTCAGCAGCGCCACCAGGTCGAGCTCGGCGCCCTGGATGGTTACGTCACCTGCATTGAGCGTTGCCTGCAACACGATGACGTCCGGGTCACCGATGTTCAGCTCGCGCTGCATGTCGGTGATCTCGTTGTAGAACGCCGCAACGTTAAGTCGCACGCGGCCGTCTGCGAAGTCCGTCTTGAGACCGACCTCGTAGGTGCTGTTCTCCTCTTCCCGGGTCGGGCCCGGCGGGATGAAGAAGGGTTTCGCGTTACGGAAGTTGAAGCCGCCGGACCGGTAACCCTTCGACCAGAACCCGTATAGCTGGCCGCTGTCGCTGAAGTTCCACTGCGCGCCGAGCTTGGGCGTGATGTTGTCCCAGTCACCCTGCAGGTTGTCGAAGGTGCAGTTGAACGTCACTACGTCGCGACACGGGCTGCCTGGAGGCGCGGTGATGATCTGCGCTTTCTTCGACTCGTCCGTATAGCGAATGCCCGCGGACAGTACCCAGCTGTCGCCGATAAAGAAGTCGTTGTTCCAGAAGATGCCGAAGTTCTCGGCCTGCATGTCGCCGCCGAGCGCGACTCTCAGATTGATGCCGGCAGGCGCCGGTCCCAGCGGTGGTGGCAGCCAGATGTAACGCCCTTCGCGATACTCGATGTCCTGGTCGAAGTAGTAGATACCAATTGTCGTGTCCCAGTTCTCTCCGAACCGGCCGGACCAGCGGAGCTCGTTGCTGATCTGGTCCTGCGTTGTAAAGCCGGGCGCCGAGAAGATCGGCAGAAACGTGCCGTCGATGTCGGCCGCCGAGTCTGCCTCCACGTCCCGGTATCCGAGTATGTTGGTGAACGTGCCGCCGAACGCATCGACATTGATCTCTAGCGTCGACTGGAACCAGTCGATTTCGGTATAGCCGATTTCGTCGGACGTCGTCGAGAAACTCGCCAGTGTCCCGGCGCGCTGCTCGGTAACGTTCGCCCAGACGGCGCCGTCGCCTTCCACATTGCCGGACTCGAGTATCAGCGTGATGTCGGCGGCGTCACTCGGCGTCCAAACGAGAGTCGGGCGTATCAGCGTCGTCTCCATCTCGCCCACCTGGCTGCGCAGCGCCGGCTCGGCATAGAAAGGCTGCAGAGGATGGGGCGCCGGGAATACCGCTGCGGCAGGATTCGCCGGAATCGTCTGATTGATGTTGTCGAAGTAGCCGTCGTCCTTGTCGTACAGGACGGCGATCTTGGCGGCCAGCCGGTCTTCGACCAGCGAGCCCTCGATCGTAGCTGCCACGTTTGTCTGCTCTTCGTCGGTCAGGCCAACGCGGACCTTGGCGCCAAATTCACCGTTGGGGCGCGCGTTACGCAGCAGCACGGCGCCACCGGTAACGTTGCGGCCGAACAGCAGACCCTGCGGCCCGCGCAGGACTTCTATGCTCTCCAGGTCGAAGGTATCGAGAACGACGCCGTAAGTCGTGCCCACGAACACGCCGTCGACGAACACGCCGACCGTCGGGTCGACCGACGGAATGGAGCTGTTGATGCCCTGACCGCGTATTGAGAAGTTCTGCACGCCCGGGAAGGTGCCGACGGCCTCGAGCTGTACGTTCGGCATCCTATAGCTCAGGTCGTCGAGTTTCTTGACGAACAGCGCGTCGAGCTGCGCGGCGCCAAACGCCGTCAGCGCAACCGGAACTTCCTGCGCCTTCTCCGCATCGCTCTTCTTGCGCGCGGTGGTAACGATCTCCTCGAGCATCGCGCCCGCGGAGCCCTCTTGAGCGCTCACTGTCGCGGGTAGTGAGAAT
>JBFEXY010000092.1:0-8162 GCA_041562415.1 Woeseiaceae bacterium | reverse complement strand
GAAAAGACGCGGCGCGACAATGCCCGCCGGCGCGAGCAACATGCGGGCAAGTCCCGCCTCGCTCCCCAGTTGTCCCTCGACGAGGCGCGCCAGCGGCGGCACGAGATCGACTGGCAGGCGTACACGCCACCGCGGCCGGCGTTTACGGGTGTTCGCGTGTTCGACCGCATCGACCTCGCACTGCTTACCGATTACATCGACTGGATGCCGTTCTTCAATGCCTGGGAGTTTCACGGCAAGTATCCGGCGATACTCAGCGACGCGACGGTCGGCGAAGCCGCCACGGCGCTGCACAACGACGCCCGTGCCATGCTCGAGAGTATCGTGCGCGAGGAATGGCTACAGGCGCGCGCCGTACTCGGCATGTTCGCCGCCAACAGCACCGACCACGACGACCTGCTGGTGTTTGCGGACGACGAGCGGAAGACGATGATCGAGCGCCTGTGCCACCTGCGCCAGCAGCGTGCCAAACCGGAAGGCCATGCGCAGAACTGCCTGGCCGACTTCGTCGCGCCGGCGGATTCCGGTGTCGACGATTTCGTCGGCGCATTCGCGGTGACGTCGGGCGTCGGCATCGATGAGCGCGTCGCGCAATTCGAGAAAGCGCACGACGACTACAATGCGATCCTGCTAAAGGCGCTTGCCGATCGTCTCGCGGAGGCGCTGGCCGAATACCTGCACGAGCGCGTGCGCGTCGAGCACTGGGCGTACGCGCCGGACGAGCGTCTCGACAACAATGATCTCATCGCGGAGCGTTACCGCGGCATACGCCCGGCGCCGGGATACCCGGCATGCCCGGATCATACCGAGAAAGCGAAGCTCTGGTCGTTACTGGACGTGGAGAAGAATATCGATCTCCGTCTGACCGAGTCCTTTGCGATGTACCCGACCGCGGCGGTCAGCGGCTTCTATTTCTCGCATCCCGATGCACGGTACTTCTCGGTCGGCAAGATCGACCGCGACCAGCTCGAATCGTACGCAGCCCGCAAGGGCATGACCGTGGCGGAAGCGGAAAAGTGGCTGTCGCCGATTCTCGGCTACGATCCGGCGGCCGCCGCCGCGGCCTGATCAGCCGCAGGCCGGGCAGTCCGGCCGCTTCGGTATTTTCACGGTATGGAAGCTGCCGCTGTCGGCTTCGTAGAGGCGCAAGGCGCCACGCGGTGAATCCAGGCCGGCGAGGAATTTCAGGGCCTCCACCGCCATCATCGTGCCGATGACGCCGGGTACCGGTGCGAACACACCGTTGCCCGCGCAATCCAGCAGCGATTCATCCGCTTCGGAGTAAAGGCAGCGGTAGCACGGTGACTCGGTGTAGTCGGGGCCGAAAACCGCGAGCTGTCCCTCGAAACGGATCGCGGAGCCGGAGACGAGGCAACGACCGGCGTCGACACAGGCGTCGTTAACCTGGAAGCGTGTTGCGAAATTGTCGGTGCAGTCGAGCACCACGTCCGCGTTCGCCACGATTTTCCTCAGCGCATTGTCGTCGAGCCGATCCGTGATCGGCAGGATGCGGATAGCGGGATTTTGCTGCGCCAGCCGGTCGGCTGCTACTGCTGCCTTGGGCTCACCGATATCGCCGGGGCTGAACAGCACCTGTCTGCCGAGATTCGTTGCGTCGACGGTATCGAAATCGACGAGAGACAATTGGCCGACCCCGGCAGAGGTGAGATAGGTGGCCGCGGCGCAACCGAGGCCACCAATGCCGACGACCAGCGCCTTTCCCGCGGCGATTCTTTCCTGACCCTGTGCGCCAACCTGCGCCAGCGCCATGTGGCGCGCGTCGCGATGCACGTTGGGTCCGGACATGGCTTAGTCGTCGGCTGTGACTTCGACGATCGTCACGGTTTCGACAGGCACGTCCTGGTGCCCGGCCTTGTTGCCGGTCGGCACGGCCGCGATCTTGTCGACAACGTGCATGCCGTCCACGACCTCGCCGAATACGGCGTAGCCGAAGTCGCGCGTGCCGTGGTCGAGAAAATCATTGTCACGAAGATTGATGAAGAATTGGGCCGTCGCGCTATTGATGTCCCCCGTGCGCGCCATCGCAAGAGTACCGCGGCGGTTACTCACGCCGTTGTCGGCTTCGTTTTTTATGGGGGCGAGTGTAGATTTCTGCGACATGTCGGCTTCCATGCCGCCGCCCTGGATCATGAAGTTCGGAATGACGCGGTGAAAGATCGTGTCGTTGAAAAAGCCGTCCGCAATGTACTGGCGGAAGTTCTCGCAGGTGATCGGCGCCTTGTCGTCGAAGAGGTCGACCTTGATGTCGCCGTGGTTGGTCTTGATCGTAATCATGATGTCTCGCAAGTCTGGATGTGCGGCGCTTTTTATCACAAAGCCGCGGCTACTGCATGGCCTCAGCCTTCTCGCGCAACGGTGACGCGCGGCAATCCGGCGTAGTCAGTATGACAGGTGCCGTCAGACCAGCCGCATTCGCGGAGCACGGCTGCGACGCTGTCGCGCTGTTCCGCGCCGTGCTCGATCAGCAGCGTCCCACCGGGCTTTAGCAGAGCGCCGCAGTCCCGAGCGAGAATCCGGATCGCATCGAGGCCGTCCGCACCTGCGCACAGCGCCGAGTGCGGCTCGCGATGCAGCGCGTCGAGTGCATCGTCGTCGGAGCGGACGTACGGCGGGTTGGACACGATGACGTTGAAAGCCCGTCCGCGGACGGGTTCCGTCCAGTCGCCGGCAAGGAACTCGATGTTGGGGATCTCGAGCTGCCGCGCATTCTGCCGTGCGACCTCGAGCGCTTCTGCGCTGGTGTCGGTTGCGGTGACTCGGCACAAGGGCCGCTCCTTCGCGATCGCAATGGCGATGGCGCCGCTACCCGTGCCGAGGTCGAGTATGTCCCGGTCGGCACGCCGCGGAATCTCGCGCAGGGCAAGATCGACGAGCAGTTCGGTCTCCGGGCGTGGCACCAGTGTGGCTGGCGTTACCATCAGTTCGAGCGACCAGAACTCCCGGGTGCCGGTGATGTAGGCCATCGGCTCGCCGGCAAGGCGCCTTGCCAGTGCTTCCCGGAACCGATCCACGGTCGCCTCGTCTAGCGGCTCTTCCGGATGCGCGAACAGGTAGCTGCGCGGCATGTCGATCGCGCGCGCGAGCAGCAGCTCGGCATCGAGTCGCGCCGAGTCGCTCAGCGCCTCGAGAAGGCCCGTGGCGTGCTCGAGGACCGTGTGGATAGTTGCGGGATCTTTCATGGTTGTCCAGTGCGAGGCTGGGGTCGCGGGCCCGCTTCGCGTACACTCGCTGCGAGTTTCCATCGTAACTATACGATTATGGCCATCTATTCAAACATCCTAGACATGGTCGGCCGGACGCCGATGCTCGAAGTGACGAAATTCGACACCGGTCTCTGCCGCTTGTTACTCAAGCTCGAACTCGCGAATCCCGGCGGCTCCATCAAGGACCGCATCGGTATTGCGATGATCGAAGAGGCCGAAAAGCGTGGCGACATCTCTCCCGGTGACACGCTGGTCGAAGCGACGGCCGGCAATACGGGTATCGGTCTCGCGCTGGTCGCGGCGCAGAAAGGCTACAAGCTCATCCTGGTCCTGCCGGACAAGATGAGCCAGGAAAAGATCTTCAATCTGCGCGCGATGGGCGCGGAGGTGATCCTGACCCGTTCCGATGTCGGCAAGGGTCACCCGGAGTACTACCAGGACGTCGGCAAGCGGATCGCCGAGGAGCAGGGCGCCTATTTCATCAATCAGTTCGGCAACCCCGACAACTCGCTGGCGCACGAACAGACCACGGCGCCCGAGATCTTCGAGCAGACGAACGGCGAGGTCGATGCGGTCGTCCTGGGCGTGGGTTCGAGTGGCACGGTGGCGGGCCTGAGCAAGTATTTTGCGGAGCACGCGCCGAATGTCGAACTGATACTCGCCGACCCTGTCGGCTCTGTACTGGCCGACTACATCAACAAGGGCGAACTCGGCGAGCACGGCAGCTGGCTGGTCGAAGGCATCGGCGAAGACTTCATTCCCTCTATCGCAGACTTCTCCCAGGTGACGAAGGCCTACTCGATCAGCGACGCGGAGTCGTTTGCCACCGCACGCGAACTCCTGAGGAAGGAAGGCGTGCTGGCAGGTTCCTCGTCGGGAACGCTGCTCGCCGCGGCGCTGAAGTACTGCCGCGAGCAGACTGAAGCCAAAACGGTCGTCACCTTCGCCTGCGATACCGGTAACAAGTATCTCTCCAAGCTGTTCAATGATTTCTGGATGGAGGACCAGGGTTTTATCGCCCGCGAGCAGCACGGCGACCTGCAAGACCTGATCGGGCGGCCGCACAGCGAGCATGCGACGATCACGGTTGGTCCGACCGACGTCGTGACCACCGCCCACAACCGGCTGCGCAACGCCGGCTTTTCTCAGCTGCCCGTCATGAACGAGGGCAGGCTGGTCGGCGTTATCACCGAGGACGCGATCATCCAGCACGTCTTCGGTAAACCGGAGCTCATGAATGCGCCCGTCGCCGAGGCGATGGAGTCCGCCTTCATCAAGCTCGACCGGGCAACCAGCGTGAACAACCTCGTCGCGATGCTGCACGTGCAGCCGTACGCGGCCATCATGGACGGTGAAGAATTCCTCGGCCTGATCACCCGTTCAGACGTCCTCAATTATCTGCGCCGGCAGATCTGAGATCATTCGCTTATGAGCAACGACGACAAGAAACGCGCTTTCGCGACGCGCGCGATCCATGCGGGGCAGGAGCCCGATCCCACGACCGGCGCGATAATGCCGCCGATTTACGCCACGTCCACTTACGTGCAGGAAAGCCCGGGCGTGCACAAGGGATACGAATACTCGCGCACGCAGAACCCGACGCGCATGGCCTACGAGCGCTGCATCGCCGACCTCGAGTCGGGCACGCACGGCTTCGCTTTCGCATCGGGGATGGCCGCCATCGGTACTGCGCTCGAACTGATCGACAGCGGCAGTCACGTCATTGCCATGGACGACCTCTACGGCGGCACGCGCCGGCTCTTTTCCGGCGTGCGCGAACGCAGTTCCGGACTCGAGTTCACATACGTCGACATGAGTGACGCGAGCCAGCTTGCGGATGCCCTCCGCGAAAACACGCGCATGATCTGGATCGAGAGCCCGAGCAATCCGCTTCTCAAGCTCGTGGATCTCAAAGCTGTCGCGGGAATTGCAGGCGATAGAGACATTCTGGTCGTCTGCGACAACACCTTCGCGACGCCATACCTGCAGCGGCCGCTCGAGCTCGGCTGTGACATCGTCATGCACTCGGCGACGAAATTCCTGAACGGCCATTCCGACATGGTGGGCGGTATCCTTGCGACGGCCGACGCCGGACTCGCCGAACGGCTGGCATACCTGCAGAACTCGATCGGTGCGGTCGCGGGACCGTTCGACAGTTTCCTTGCGCTGCGCGGATTGAAGACGCTCGACGTGCGCATGGAGCGGCACTGCAGGAGCGCAATGGCAATCGCGGAGTGGCTGGAGCAGGATCCGCGCGTCGCGCGCGTGCTGTATCCCGGCCTCGAGTCACATCCACAGCACGAGTTGGCGAAACAGCAGATGCCCGGCTTCGGCGGTATTGTTACCTTCTTCATAAAAGGTGAGCTTGCAGACGCGCGCCGTTTCCTCGAGCGCTGCGAGGTATTCGCGCTGGCGGAGAGCCTCGGTGGCGTCGAAAGCCTTGTCGACCATCCGGCGATCATGACGCATGCGTCGGTGCCTGAGAGCGAGCGCGCCAAGCTCGGTATCTCGGATCAGTTGATCCGCCTGTCCATTGGCATCGAGGCGCTGGACGACCTCATCGCGGACCTCGACCAGGCGCTGGGTTGACCGGCGGAACCGGTAAACAGAAGCATGCGTGAGTGGCAAAAGGCCGGCCTCGTCGTCCTGGCCCTGCTCGCGCTCGTTGTTGCGATTTACGCCACGCAGGACACGCGGCGCGAAGCAACGGGATCGGTATCCTTGCCGGCCGAGGGGGATTTCGTCGGCCGCGAGCAGTGTGCCGGCTGCCACGCCGACGCCTACGAGCAGTGGCTGGGCTCGGATCACGACAATGCCATGGACGTGGCAACCGATGACACGGTGCTGGGCGACTTCGACAATGCCGAATTCGCGCACGCCGGCATCACGTCCCGCTTCTACCGCAAAGACGGAGCATTCTTCGTGAATACGGAAGGCCCCGGCGGCGAGATGGGCGAGTTCGAAATCAAGTACACGTTCGGCATCGAGCCGCTGCAGCAGTACCTGGTGCCTTTCCCGGGCGGCCGGCTGCAGGCGTTACCCATTGCCTGGGATACGGAGCGCCGTCGCTGGTTCACGCTGAATCCCGATTCGGTGATCGCACCGGACGACTGGCTGCACTGGACGCGCAACGGCCAGAACTGGAACGGCATGTGCGCCGAATGCCATTCGACCAACCTGCAAAAGAATTTCGATCAGGAAACAGGTACCTACGCGACGACGTGGTCGGAGATCGACGTTAGCTGCGAGGCTTGCCACGGCCCGGCCTCGCGACATGTGGCCTGGGCGGCGATCGACCCGCAAGATCGGCCGCCGATCGATAATTACGGCCTCGAGGTCGTCAGTGGCAATATCGATAACCGCCAGTACATCGAGATCTGCGCGCCCTGCCACTCGCGGCGCAGCGAGATAGGGGATTACGACCACGCGCAGACCGGGTTGCTGCAGCATTTCGTTCCCGCGCTCCTCGACGAAGGCCTTTATCACCCTGACGGGCAAATCCTCGACGAGGTTTACGTCTGGGGTTCGTTCGTACAGAGCAAGATGTACCGGAACGGCGTGAAGTGCGGCGACTGTCACGACGCGCACAGCCTGGCACTGCACGAGGAAGACAACGGATTGTGCACGCGGTGCCACGAGGCCGATACCTACGACGCCACCGCGCATCATTTTCACCAGGTAACTGCTGAGGGTGCGCCCGGCGAAGGCGCGCTGTGCGTCAAGTGCCACATGCCCGAGCAGCCGTACATGGTGATCGACTATCGTGCGGACCACAGCTTGCGCGTGCCGAGGCCGGATCTCAGCGAGTTGCTGGGCGTACCGAATTCCTGCAGCCAGGGCGGCTGCCACGACGACCAGGCACTCGACTGGGTGCTGGACGCGTATACCGAATGGTACGGAGAAGCGCAGGAGCCGCATTACGGGTCCGTGCTGGCCGAGGCACGTGCCGGTGACCCCGATGCACAGGACGACTTGATCGCGCTCGCCGAGGATCCGCAGACCGCGACGATTGTTCGGGCTACCGCGCTTCGTGCGCTCGCAGCCTACCCGCCGGAGCACAACGTGCCCGTGATGCAGCGTGCGTTGGGCGACGACGATGCTCTGCTCCGGCACGTGGCCGTGGAGGCGCTGGTCGCCGAGCGTCCCGACATGCTGGCGGACCTGCTGGCGCCGCGCCTGTCAGATCCGGTGCGCGCGGTGCGCCTGCGCGCGGCGGCGCGGCTCGCCGGCATTCCCAGGGAGTACCTGACGGGCGAGCAATCGGCGGCGCTGGACCGCGAACTCGACGCGTACGTCGTCGCCATGCGCGCGATGCTCGATTTCGCGTCGTCGGGACTTAACCTCGGCAATCTCTACGAAGCGACCGGCGATGCTGTTATGGCCGAGGATTACTACCGCAAGGCGATCGAGGTGGACGCGTTGTTCTTCCCGGCGAAGATGAATCTCGCAGTGCTTCTCAGCCGCACGGGTCGCGACGACGAAGCCGAGTCGCTGCTGCGCGAGGTCCTGGCGAACTACCCGGACCAGTATGATGCCGCCTACTCACTTGCCCTGGTCCTTGTCGCATCAGGTCGTCGCGAAGAGGCACTGACTTACCTCGACAGTGCCGCTGACGGTCTTCCGGATCGTTCGCGCATCCATTACAACCGAGGCCTCCTGCTCGCGCAGATGGGCAGGGACCAGGATGCCGAAGAGGCTCTGAGCAGTGCGCTGCGGCTGGAGCCGGACAGTGTCGACTACCTGTACGCGCTGATCAATTTCTACGCGCGGCGCGACAGGCTCGAGGAGGCGCTTGAGCTCGCCCGTCGCATGATCGAGGCGCACCCCGGCAACCGGCTCGGATACGATTTGCGCGACGCGATTCTCGATCGCACCAGGTCGGTTGACAGGTAGTACCGGCGCTACTTGTCGTACGGTTTGTACCGGAACCACACGCCG
>JBFEXY010000091.1:0-8198 GCA_041562415.1 Woeseiaceae bacterium | reverse complement strand
GGCGCATACCGACATACAGGAATACGCGATCACCTTCGTTCGCTACGATATTGCCGTCGAAGTTCTTGTCCCAGATAAAGGCAACCGGCGCCCCGTCCAGCGTGTAGGGATGCTTCATGCCAGTCCCGTTGGCGCGCAGGATTTTCTGAGCTGCCATCGACTTGCGCGGCATGAATGCCCAGACTTCCTCACCGGTATCCCGACCGCTCGTGCGCGTATTGCGGATCATGCGTAGCATGCCGTCATTGGACGCTACCGCAACGTAGATGCCCGGGTTATTCGGCTCGCTGAATCCGCCAATCGCGCCGTAGTTGATGGGCAGCGGCCGCGAATGCAGCGGATCGCCGAATATCCACCCGCGGGCATCGTTCGTTTCGTTGTCGTTATCGAGATCGTCCACATCGAGCCCGCGCCCGTATGCGATGAGTTCCTCGGCTTCTGCAGCCGTCGCGACATCGAAGTCGGACTGCAGTTCCTGCGCAATCGTAAGATCCACGTTGAAGGCGGCAAGCGACGACGATGTCTTGTCGTAGTAGATGGTCCGTCCGCCGAACCCGTTTGCTTCCTGCGGCCCGTCGCCCTGGAAACCCGCGATGCGCTGGCCTGCGCCACCGCGCGCGACCGTCCGCCCGTCTCGACCGTCGACCTCACCCGCTTCCAGGTCCGGCGCCGGTAACGATCCCGGATCCGTCCAGCTCGTCAGCGCATCGAAACGGATCCTGCCGTCCGCAGCGACCGCCGGGTCGCCGAGGGCATCGACAATAGTGCCCGCGGCAGACGTATTGTTTGCGCCCGCGATCTTCAGTTTCTTCACGTTGCCGACCCAGTACGGGCGGGCCTGCTCATCGACCTGGAACAGGGCGATGTAGACATTGTCCGTGATCTCGGCGCGGTTGAAGACATTCACCGGCACCGATGCCGCGACAAACGTCGTGCTGACGCTGAGGATCTGCTTGAAGATCTCGTTCAGGGTTGCGACGAGCTCATCGGGGTCCTCGCTCAGCGCCAGGGGAACCCCCGTACCACCGGCACGCGCATAGCCCCTGGTCGTCGTATTGATCTTGGTCTCGTCGACGATGAAGTACGAAATGACGTTCTGCTTGTCGTCGAGGTCCGGCACGGAGCCGTAACTGCCGTTCGCGAGGTCCGCATCGTACAGGTACTGGATGACGTCAGGGAAGGTCCGCTGCGGCGAGCCGAGTCCACCGCTTCCAATCGGTTCTGCAATCGCGGCATCAGAATCGTCTTCCTGGTTCGAGACCTGGAACATGACGTTGACGGTGTAGATCTTGGAACAACTGCCCGCCTCGTCCAGCGGGCTCACGTATACGGGCTTGGTCTTCGGGCCCCACTCGATCTGGGAGTCCCAGGCGATCGCAGGAAAATCGGTGTCGAGGTTGAAAGTATTGGCGGTGCCGAAATCGGTATAGCCGTTATGGGCGTTGAACACACCCTGGCCCGTCAGGTAACGGAAAAACTCGAAAAACAGTTCCTTGCCCTGGTAGGAGTGACTAAGGTTACCCTGCGGAGTCGGCATCGAATCCAGGATCTTGTGGAATCGCTCCTTCGCATCATTGTCATCGTCCTCTTCGAATCGCTCGAAGCCCATCGCGATGTAGCCGCCGTTGCTGCACTTGGTGCGGCCGAAACCGACGCAATCGTTGTTGTTATCGTGATTGATCATCAGGCCGACCCGCACGCCGTCGAGCGGGTCGAAGACCTTGCGGAGCGCGCCTCGCAACACATCGAAAAACGTGTAGGGACCGTCTTCGTTCATATAGCCTTCGTCGATCAGCGTCTTACATTCGCCGTTCGTGCACGCTGTCGAACCGAGATTCGGACGGTAATCCAGCGAGAACATCACCATCGGCTCGCTGCCCGAGGGCAAACCGGAACCTGGGTTCATGTAGACGTCCGTGTCGTCCGCTCGCGCCGACCCGACCGTGTAAACAAGCGCTGCAAGCGCAGTGGTAAGTGCGATTTTCTTGATCATGGTATCCATACCTGACTACTCCCGATCCGGGGTTTACTGTTTGGGTACGAGGACGAGAACGCCCTGCGAAACCTGCTGGCGCCCCAGCCCTTCGTCCATGCGGTCGTAGGTCGTCGTGACCCTGAAACCCGCACTCGTGAATTTGTCGATGCTCGATTCGACAGCACGCGGTGGCGGCCTGAAAATTGGTCCGACCCGTTCGACACGCGCACTGATGTGATCCGACGCGATTGCGGCTTCCAGAACAGGGTCGCCAACCGGCAGGTCGTATCGATCGCAGTCTGTCTGGCCCGCGGTGCAGGCCGTGAATCCCTGCATGCCATATACCGGTGTCGCGCTCGGGTTGGCGACGATCGCGTCCGCCAGTGCTTGCGCAGCCTGCTCGGCGGCGATCCGCGACTCCTCGTTTTGGGCCATGTACAAACCAATATTCGTTGCACGCATCGATGCCAGTGTCAAAAGCGTGATGGCAATCAGGAACGTCAACGCCACGACGAGAATCGCGCCTGCCTGCCTGTTTCTTGCTGTCGCCGGTTGCCTGTTCATATCAAAATCCCATCATGTTCATGCTGCGGATGTTCTGAATCGCCACCGTCGTTGAGTACACGCGGCGGTGGAACGAGTCGTTCGGCGTATAGTCGGGCGCGTTGCCGATCGAGAAGGTTTTCTGGTTGGTATGCCTCACATCGATAACGGTCGTGCGCGCCAGAAGATAAATGCGGGCGGAGACGACGTTCTGCAGATCGGCGAGCGTCGGTGCTGACATGTACGTGTTCGGATTGCCGTTACCGCTGGTGTCGATGCCGTACTCGATCTGGAGGTTCTCGATACCGGTCGCGATACATTCCGTCAGCATACTCGGCCCGGGACCTCCCAGTACCTTCCTGCACAGGGTCGGTATGTCGTCTCCCAGCGCATATGCGTACTCGCGAATGTAGTAGATGGCCGGACGATACTCCCACTCGGTTCGCGGCAGGCCGACCGTGACGGCCGGCGTGCCCGTCAGCGGCTGGCGATACAGCAGGCCGACGGTGCCGTTGGTGCGCAGGTAGACCGCACCGTTTCTGAAGACTGACGCTTCGGCACCGGCCACTCGCTTGATGGAAACG
Source organism: Woeseiaceae bacterium (assembly GCA_041562415.1). Taxonomy (GTDB): domain Bacteria; phylum Pseudomonadota; class Gammaproteobacteria; order Steroidobacterales; family Woeseiaceae; genus UBA1847. The sequence goes on along the minus strand of JBFEXY010000091.1, from coordinate 5,096 downwards.
ACGTCGGTTCCCGGCGCCACCTCGTCAGCAAGGAAGCAGGAGTGACCCGCCACCACCTGTGCACTTGTGACGTTATCGATCGCGATTAGCGACAATGAATCGCCCGTCGCCGGCTGCGACGTCTGGTAAGCCCAGTTCGTCATTGCTGCGGGACCGCAATCCAATCCAACGGTCAGGTTCGAATCCAGGGTTACGGCCGCCGGCGACAACAGTTCCGCATAATGCCCGGCCATGCTGAGATCGAAGGCGACCTGCTGTAACGCGAATCGAGCGTCATCCTGCATGCGTATCAGGTTGTCATCCTGAGTGAAGCTGTGACTGTTGTTGACGAAAACTGTGACAATCGCGACGCCGAGTAACAGCGACAGAACCATCGCCACCATGATCTCGACTAACGTGAATCCGGATTGCAGCTTCATATCGGGTTTCCGCATTGCGATCTGCTCAGAAGTTGGGGTCGATGAACGTGGGAATCTGTACGACGCGACGGAACTCGTTCTGGGCGCCATAATTGCCGCTGGCTGTGCCGCAGGGGTTCGCGATATTCGAGTTGATCGACGCCGTACCTCGCCAGACGATTGTCACCGTGTAGACACCCGCACCTCCGCCCACAGGGGCGGTTATGCAAAGCGCCGGAAGGACCAGGCCGCCTGCTGCAATTCCGCCATTAGTCTCGAGATTGCCATCCAGCACCTGTTCCCAGAACCAAAGATCGTGCGCTGCTTTTTGGGCAGCGTTGCAGTCATTGCCGTCGCGGCAGTTCGGGGCCGGCTCCGCGCCGATGACGCTTCCGCCGAGCTCCGGCGCGGCCGCGTAGATATCTATCCCGTTGCCGTTGGTCCGCATGTCCTCGAGGAGACCGTTGGCGACCTGCGCTGCGGTAGTGCGTTGCACAGCCTCGAAGTTCGCCTGCTTCGATACCGTTTGCAGTCCCGCAATCGCGAGCAATCCGATGCTGAATACGACCAGCGCTATCAGCAATTCCAGCAGCGAAAAGCCCTGCAGTTTGTTGCTCGAATTCGGCAAGCTCGGTCTCCCAGTCTCCGTGTTCTCAGATACAGGTCGGAGGCGCACCATTCGCCTTCGTCTCTGACATCCTCGGACGGCCGGACAGTTCCACGAGAATGACCTTGGCGTGACCGGCGCCGCGAAAATCGCATACGGCAAATTCGCCGGCATTACCGGTCAATGCAGCCGTCATCGCCCGGCCATTTGGGCGGTACATCAGCACTACAGGAAATTCACCCGATTGAATGCTCAGGCCTTCGACCGCGGCCGCGGCAGAGACAATTGTTTCGCCGGCATCGAGGGCACCATTGCTGTTCACGTCGCCAAAAACGATCCAGCCGCTATCCCAGGACGTGGCCTCGCAATTCGTGCCCGAGGCACTGGCGCACATCGTGACGCGCGAGTTTGTCGTGATGGCTGTGTTTCGGGCCAGGTGAATCGACCCGATGAAGTCGTTGATTGCGCCTGTCTGCCTGGCATCGTTGGTGAAATCGTCAAGCGCAGGGACCGCCGTCGCCAGCAATATGGCAACGAGCGCAATCGCGATCATCAGTTCAATCAGCGTAAAACCGCCGTCCCTTCGCATAACATAATCCCTGTATCGGATTTCCTGCGAACGTGATTCCCGGTCTGGCCCGAAAGTTCACGATCACGGTGAAATGTTAGCAATGGCGCGGGTTTCAGGCTGAGAACCAGGTCCTGTTTGCGGGCCCAAGGGGACAGTTCATGAGCGGAACTGTGACGCCGGTCGCGACTTATGTCCCGTCGGCGGGGATCGGCGCAGAAAATCTGGCAGCAAGTAGCCTGGGGCGGGATTCAGGCTTCCTCGTCGTCGGCCTCGCGGCGAACTTCGAGTTCACGCATGATAGCCTGCGCGAGCGCCTCGGTGCCCTCGCCCGTAGCCGCACTTACCTCGAACACAGGGCCTTTCCAGCGGAGCTTTTCGAGCAGATCCTGCTTGATGAGCGCGAGCGTCTCGTCGTCGAGCAGGTCGATCTTGTTGAGCACCAGCCAGCGCGGCTTTTCCGCCAGTTCCGTCGAGAATTCCCCGAGTTCGCGCTCCAGCGCCTGCACGGAGTGCACGGGGTCTTCACGGACGTCCAGTGGAGCGATATCGACGACGTGAAGCAGCAAGCCCGTCCGTTGCAGATGCTTCAGAAACCGAATGCCGAGACCCGCTCCTTCCGCGGCGCCTTCGATGAGGCCCGGCACATCCGCCATCACGAAACTCTGCAGCATGCCCACGCGAACCACACCGAGATTCGGGTGCAACGTCGTGAATGGGTAGTCAGCGATGCGCGGCCTGGCCTGAGACATGGCACTGATCAGCGTCGATTTGCCGGCATTTGGCATGCCGAGCAGCCCGACGTCAGCCAGTACTTTTAACTCCAGCTTAAGGTGCCGGCCTTCACCTGGCGTGCCGTTTGTCGTCTTGCGCGGCGCCCGGTTGACGCTGCTCTTGAAGCGCGTATTCCCGAGGCCGCCGCGACCTCCGGCAGCAACCATCTGGCGCTGGCCGTCCTCGATGAGGTCGCAGATCAGTTCCCCGGTATCGATGTCGTGCACGACGGTTCCGCACGGTACGTGCACGTCGAGGTCATTGCCCGAGCGGCCGGTTTTATTCCTGCCGGCACCGCCCTGGCCGCTTTCAGCCCTGAATTTTCGTGCAACGCGGAAGTCCGCCAGGGTGTTCATGGCCGCGTCCGCGACCAGGTACACGCTACCGCCATGGCCGCCGTCGCCACCATCCGGGCCGCCTCTCTCGACGTACTTTTCACGGCGAAAACTAAGGCAACCGTGGCCACCGTTTCCGGCTTGTACGCGAATGGTCGCTTCATCGACAAACTTCATGGCGGGATTGTAGCTCCGTAAACGAAAAACCCCGCTATCGCGGGGTTCTCGTAATCTGCGGTCAGTGCGCCAGCCGGCGCAAGGCAGCGTCGTTATTACACCACGCTGACGAACTGACGGCTCTTCGGGCCCTTGCGCTCGAACTTGACGTGGCCGTCCTTCTTTGCGAACAGCGTATGGTCGCGGCCGATACCGACGTTTACGCCGGCATGGAAACGGGTACCGCGCTGGCGAACGATGATATTGCCCGCAGTAACCTGCTGGCCGCCAAAAATCTTGACGCCTAAGCGTTTACTCTCTGAATCGCGGCCGTTCTTACTACTGCCGCCTGCCTTTTTATGTGCCATTGATCTGTACCTGTCGTCTTAAGAAGTCTTCTTTGCAGCCTTCTTTTTCGCCGCAGTTTTCTTGGCCGCGGGCTTCTTCTTGCTGGTTTTCTTCGATGCGGCCTTCTTGGCAGCGGTCTTCTTGGTCACTTTTTTCTTCTTCGCCGCCGGTTTGGCCTCGGCCTCTTCCGTTGCTGCGGGCCTTTCCGCTGCCTCTTTCTTCGGCGCAGACTTCTTCGCGCCGTCGCCGCTGATGCCGGTGATTTCTACTTCGGTGTAGAACTGCCGATGCGACCCCTGGCGAAGGTAGTTCTGGCGCCGCTTGAACTTCACGACGTTGACCTTCTTCGTCTTGCCCTGGCTCAGGATCTTGCCGCTGACAGAACTGCCGGACAGCAGCGGATCACCGACCTTAATGTCAGAGCCCTCTCCAATCAGCAGAACCTCGTCGAAGGTAACCGTTGCGCCCTCGTCGGCCTCGATTTTTTCGAGACGCAGGACGTCACCCTTTGCCGCGCGGTACTGCTTGCCGCCGGTGCGAAAAACCGCATACATCGTATTTGCTCCATCGCGTAAGCCGCTTGGATCACGCAACTTACTGAGAATTAAGTAGTTTTGCGGGCGCCTCGAGTTCGACATGGATCTCTCGCACGGCGGACATCGCAAAAGAGCGGGAATTCTATAGATTCCACCGGCCCGGGTCAACGTTAGGCAGCCGCGAATTCCGGCTTCTTTTCAAAGGCTTGCGATGTCCGCAATCGCGCCGTATATGGGCCCATCCGGGTCGCTTAGAATGATTCTTTCAGGCATTATCCGATTTCTATGCATGCGGCAGAAAAACCACTCGAAACCGTCACTGTCGACGCCGTGAGCAACCTCGCCCGGGACGATATGGAGGCGGTCGATCGCCTGATTACGACAAGTCTCGAGAGCGACGTCGCGCTCGTGTCGCAGGTATCCCGTTACATCGTTGCAAGCGGCGGCAAGCGGCTGCGGCCGCTGGTTGTTCTGCTGGCGGCACGTGCCTTCGGCTACAGGGGCGAGAAGCACGTGCGCGCGGCGGCGATCATCGAGTTCATCCACACGGCGACGCTGCTGCACGACGATGTGGTCGACTCATCGTCACGGCGCCGCGGTAAGGATTCGGCCAATACTGTTTTCGGCAATCAGGCCAGCGTGCTTGTCGGCGACTTCCTCTACTCCCGCGCATTCCAGATGATGGTCGATATCGGCAGCATGCGCGTCATGCAGGTACTCGCGGACGCAACCAACACCATCGCGGCTGGCGAGGTCCTCCAGCTCATGAATGTGCACGACCCTGATACGACAGAGGATGCATACCGCGAGGTGATCTATCGCAAGACGGCGCGACTGTTCGAGGCGGGCGCGCAGATTGCGGCCGTCCTGACGCAACGCTCCGCGGCAGACGAAGCAGCGATGATCGAATACGGACGGAATCTCGGCATGGCGTTCCAGCTCGTGGATGATGCGCTCGACTTTGATGCGTCTCCGGAGGAACTTGGCAAGAACCTGGGTGACGACCTGGCCGAGGGCAAGGCAACCCTGCCGCTAATCTACGCCATGCAGCACGGCCGGTCGGCGGATCGTGAGCTGATTCGCAATGCAATCCTCGAGGGAGGTCTGGACGACCTTCCAAGGATCCAGTCAATCATTGAATCCACCGGGGCGCTCCAGTACACTGCGGCGCGCGCTCAGGAAGCCGCCGACGTGGCAATCGGCGCCTTGTCCGGAATTCCCGACTCGGACTACAAGCAGGCCCTTATCGCCATCGCCGAATTCTCGGTACGCCGCCGCTCCTGAGATCCGCATCGGGGTATAGCTCAGCCTGGTAGAGCGCTATCTTCGGGAGGTAGAAGTCGCTGGTTCGAATCCAGTTACCCCGACCAAACT
>JBFEXY010000090.1:0-8223 GCA_041562415.1 Woeseiaceae bacterium | reverse complement strand
TGGCAACATGTTCCAGGCCTGGAACGTGGGCGAACTCACCGAGGAATACTTCGGCGTGCCCAGCTGGATCTGCGGCATCGTACTCGCGATCGCGGTGGGCTCCGTCATCATCGGCGGCATCAAACGCATCGGCAAGGTGACAGCTACGCTGGTGCCGTTCATGTGTGCCCTCTATCTGCTCGCCGGCATCTATGTACTCAGCATGCACGTTTCCGAGATCCCGGCGATGCTGCTGCTAATCGTCAAATCCGCATTCGTGCCCACGGGTGCCGAGGGTGCATTCATCGGCGGCACCGCGGGCGCTGCTTTCGCCTTCGGCATGAAGCGCGCCATCTTCTCCAACGAGGCCGGCCAGGGCTCTTCGCCGATGGCGCACGCAGCCGCAAAGACCGACGAACCCGTTCGCGAGGGCATCGTCGCCGGCCTCGAACCGTTCATTGATACGATCGTCGTCTGTACCTTTACGGCACTGATCATTCTTGCGACGGGGGTGTGGAACCGCGCTCCTGACGATGCGCTCGATGTCCTGCCCACGGCAAACGCTACCGACGCGGGCTGGCAGTTCGAGGATTCTCGCGTCATTGGCGATGACTGGCGCGATGGCGAACGTGTGGTCCTCGTGATTGCCGCGCACGAACGAGATGGCGGTTTCGACCGCTACCGGCTGGAAGGAACCGTTACCGACCGCGGAAGCAGCTACGCGGTGAGCTGGGACCTGTTCGTCAGCGACGTGCAACCGAGCGTCGTGGGTCACGGCCTTTATCGCTCCTATGTTGGTGCCGCGCTCACCGCGAAAGCCTTCGACAGTGTGACGCCCGGCCTCGGGAAATGGCTCATCACAATCGCCGCTTGGATGTTCGCCATTTCCACGATCATCTCCTGGGCTTACTACGGCGAACAGGGCGTGGTATTCCTCGCCGGCGAAAAGCCGGTGCTGGCCTACAGGATCATTTACTGCGTACTCGTTTTCGTCGCGACGCTCGGGTTCATCGAAAGCGCGGCAGACCTCGACAACTTCACAGGCGTCGGCACGGGCGTTCTGGTGTGCGCCAACATCCCGATCTGCTGGTTTTTCGGGTACCAGGCGATGCGCGCCTACAAGGATTACATCGCACGCCTCAAGTCCGGCCGCATGGGCCCCGACCATCCGCCGCCCTCACTCGACGACCTGCTCTCCGGCCGCGACATCCAGAAGTAAAGATCATCCATTTGCGGCCGCTGGCGAATTCCTCTCCGTCATGGCTCGCCGCGCTGCGCGCGGCTGCGCTTTACTTCCGTCGAGGAACACGCCGCGCGGCCGCGCGGCTCTGACATGCTGTAGGATCGGTTCTTGAACCGCGATCGCGCGGAGGCGCGCTCCTGCGGCATCGTCAACAAATACCCCGAACCGGGCTCCGACGTGGGCAGGCGCACCGGGGCGTTTGTCGACCGAAGTAAAGCGCAGCGCAGCGAGCCATGAGGGAGACAAATGCCCCAGGCGCCTGCATTCAAGATTCGGGGGCAAGTTATCGAGAAGAAGCGCGCCACTGCCGGACCTTGAGGCGGGATTAGAGGTTCAGGGGGTGCGGGAACGCTGGATGGCGTCGAGCGCCTTGTCGATGCGCTCCTTTGCCTGCGCCGTCACGCCACCCCGCTCGTATTCGTCGACGACAAATGACTCGAGCCGGTCGACGAGTTCGTCCAGGTTGCTCACGGCAAATTCGTGCTCGCGCCGCACATCCTCGGGTGCATGTTCATACGCCTTGAACAGGTCGATCCAGAGTTCGCTTTGCTTGCCGACCCTGATTAACTGGTAGAACTGCGGCCCGGGACGGCCCTTATCACCGCTGACGAGGCTCCAGATGCCCGCAAGCAGCGAGGCAGGTACGAGCAGCAGGTCGCGGAGCCCGTCCACGAAGAGTTTTGCCTGGAATACGAACAAATCACGCATCAGGGTCCAGCGATCGGGGTAATTACTTTGCACGTCCGGGTTCGGGTCCATTGTCGATGACCGTCGTAAATGTGAGTAGAGACAATCGAGTATAACGGCTGCAACAATTCGGTAGCGGTGGAACGCGACCGGCCTTTGCAGTAGTGTTACGGCGTTCGCACACGGGCCTCCAGTTATATGCCGACTTTCCAGTCAACACCCGCCTATGAGCACGGCAGTCCCGAGTCGCTCGGCGTACTCGTCGTCAACCTGGGGACCCCCGACGACCCGTCACCGGGCGCCGTACGCCGATACCTGCGCCAGTTTCTTTCGGACCCCCGTGTTGTCGAGATCCCGAGGCCGATCTGGCTGATGATTCTCTACGGTTTCATCCTGCCATTCAGGCCAAAGCGCTCTGCCGAGGCGTACGCGAAGATCTGGACCGAAGACGGGTCGCCACTGCTGCGAATTTCGGAAGACATCACGCGCTCTTTGCAGGACAAGCTGAAACAACGTTTCTCCGGGCCGGTGCACGCCGAGCTTGGCATGTCCTACGGCAGCCCGTCGATTCCGGCGGCGCTCGACAAGCTTTACGCGGCAGGCGCTCGACGCATCGTCGTATTGCCACTGTATCCGCAGTATTCGGGTACCACGACGGCATCGGTTTTTGAGGCGGTGACGGCGGCGCTGTCCAGGCGGCGCTGGGTTCCCGAGCTTCGCTTCATCAATCACTACCACGACGCACGGGGTTACATCGCAGCACTCGCGGCCAGCGTCAGGGATTACTGGGAGCAACACGGACGCAGCGACAGGCTGCTGCTGTCGTTTCACGGCGTCCCCAAACAGACTCTTCTTAAAGGGGACCCGTATCACTGTCAGTGCCAGAAGACGGCACGACTGCTCGCGGATGCTCTAGAGCTATCCGGCGACGAGTGCATGGTCGCGTTCCAGTCGCGCCTGGGGAAAGCGGAATGGCTGAAGCCCTATGCTGACGAAACTATCGCAGAACTCGGTCGCAGCGGGCTCGAGCGGCTGGATGTTCTTTGCCCGGGATTTGCGGCGGACTGTCTCGAGACGCTCGAGGAGACCGCGATGCAGAATCGCGACATATTCCGGGAGGCCGGCGGTGGTGATCTGCACTATATCCCGGCCCTGAACGCACGCGACGACCACGTCGCCTTTCTCGCTCGCCTTATCGAGAAACACTCCGGGGGCTGGCCCGAGTCGTCGCCGGACTGGAGCGAGAGTGAAGCCGCGCGGGAACGTGACAAGTCACGGGAGCGTGCTCTCGCCATGGGGGCCGATCGTTGAGTGGTATCGGCCGTTTCCTCGAAATCAGCGTCCATTCGCAGGACGTCGTGGAGTCGCTGCTCTGGTACAAGACCCTCGGCTTTCATGAGCTCGAGACTGCGGACGTGTATCCGCATAAATATGCTGTAGTCAGCGACGGCGTGCTCTGCATAGGCATCCACGATCGCGACATTGACTCGCCCGCGATCACCTTTGTGCAGCCGGATCTCGCTCGGCATGCGCGCTCGATGGCCGATCACGGGTTCGAATTCAGTTTCATGCACCTCGGGGAAGAACGCTTCAACGAAATCGGCGTCAACGACCACGACCGGCATCTCATCACGATCGTCGAGGCGCGGACGTTTCACGGCAATGATGAGAACGACAACGACTCTGCCTGCGGCACCTGGTTCGAACTAACGCTGCCTGTGCGGGACGCGATGCGATCGGCGCGCTTCTGGGGCCCCGTCGCCGGCTCGATCCTGAACGTGCGCGAGGAGCCGACAGTTCATATGCGCTTCGACGCCGGCGGTATCGCCCTCGGGCTGTCCGAGAGCATTGCGCTCGAGAGTCCGTCGCTATGCTTCAAGTGCCAGGACAAACCGGCGCTCAGACATCTGTTAGAAGCGCGCGGCGTGGAGGTTAAGGAGTTTCCTGGTTTCGAAGGTGCTTTCATGGTGCTGACCGCGCCGGAAGGCACGCAGCTGTTCCTCTTCGACGAGGATTTTCTCGGCGAGGCTATCGAGGTCGACGAGGATGTAGACCCGAGCGAAGTCGAGGGCCAGTTCGAATAGATCGCCGCGCGCTAAGCCAGTTCACGTAGTAACTTCATCGCCTGACCGAGATAGCCTGAGCCGAAAAGGTTGAGGTGATTCAGTACGTGGTAGAGCTGGTAGAGTTTCAGCCGGTGTTCGTGACCCTTCGACATCGGCCAGCTTTTCTCGTAGGCCTGGTAAAACGCGCGCCCGAATCCCCCGAACAGCATTGTCATCGCGATGTCGGATTCACGGTCGCCGTAATAGACAGCAGGATCGAAGATGACGGGCACGCCGTCGGCGACGCCCCAGTTGCCACTCCAGAGATCCCCGTGGCACAGCGATGGCTGCGGTCGATATTCCCGGAACAGCTCCGGCAGCCGATCTGCCAGTGCCAGGCCGAGCGTCTGCAGCTCTCCCGAGTGGCCGTTACGAGCGGCGAGGTTGAGCTGGAAGCGTAGCCGGTGCTCGCGAAAGAATTCTGTCCAGTCGTTTGTCCAGGGATTGTGTTGTGGCGTCAGACCGATCGTATTGTCACGATGCCAGCCGTGCCGCTTCGCGGTGTGCCGGTGCAGCGTAGCCAGCTGCTGGCCCAGCATGGTTTCTGCTGCGCGCGTTGCCGGCTCGAAGTGCAGCCGCTCCAGCGCGATAAACGCCGTGCCGTCCTCGATGCCGCAGTCGATGACGGCCGGGACGCGGATCGCGCTCGCTAGAGCCAGTTCACGCAGCCCCTCGACCTCTGCCTCGAACATGTCGAGTGCGCTGACGGGACCCGTCTTGACAAAAGCATCGCCGCGACCGGGCATTGTCAGAATCGGCTGAGATCGGACACGCGTTCGGCCTGCCGGCGCAAAGCCGTGCCGATGTTGGCTTCGTCGAAAAGCGCGTTGATGGCGCCGAGGTCGGGCATCGAGCGGCGCAGCTTGGTCTCGGGATCCTCGATCGGCGCATCACAGGCGATGCCCGTGAGCCGCCGTGCCAGCATCGCCGCATCGCGATGGGTTTCCAGCTTGGCGCCGAGCGTCTTCGCACCGCGTACGGCCACTTCATGCACGCGATCGAGGTTGTCGAAAATTTCATCGAGCGTGCCGAAATGCCCGAGCAGCGCCGACGCCGTCTTCTTGCCCACGCCCGGAACGCCCGGGATGTTGTCAACGCTGTCCCCGGCGAGCGCGAGAAAATCCGCGATCTGTTCCGGCCAGACGCCGAAGTGCTCGGGAATAAGCTCATAGCCGAGCTTGCCTTTGCCGGCGAAGTCCCAGAAAACGTCGTCCTTGGTCAGCAGCTGCGTGAGATCCTTGTCGCGGGTCACAATCGTCGACGGCCGCCCTTTGCGGCGCCCGTGCTCGACAAGTGTGCCGATCAGGTCGTCCGCTTCGTACAGCGGATCGGCACAGTTCATCAGGCCCAGTGCACTGACGAAACGCCGGCACTGTGAGAACTGACGCTTCAACTCTTCCGGCGCCGGCTCACGGTTCGCCTTGTACTCGGGGTAGATGCTGGTGCGGAAGGAGGTCGTCAGGCTCTCATCGAAAGCCACCGCGACGTGCTCGGGGTTGACCTGCTCGATGAAGTCGCCGAGGAAACGGGCGAAGCCGTAGAACGCGTTGATCGGATTGCCGTCCGCGTCGACCATGTCATCAGGCATCGAGTAGTAGGCCCGGAATACGTATACGCTCGCGTCGATCAGGTATTGCATCCGGGCAGTATAGCGGAGGGCAGAAGTGTGCGCTGTGTACAAGACATCTGCGCTGTCTGGCCGCATGATTTCATCATAACTCTTGCTCTGCACGGTGTATCGCGATGTTGGTGCCGGACTCGATCTACTCTCGCATCCCGCATATCTGGCTGACCATCGGTCTGCTGTTCCTGTTAATCGGCCTGGCCGCCGGTCCCGGCTTTCGGCTCTTCTACGCCTACCTTCTGCTCGGCCTGATCTGTCTCGTGCGCGCTTTGTACATCTACCAGGCCCGGCGGCGCTTTCACCGCCGCAACCGGGTTGCTTACCTGCACGAAACCCAGATAATCCATCGCACCAAGAAGTAGTGTGTCCAGCCGCATGAGCGTGTATCGGGTCGGACAACCCCGGTTACGCTAGACTTTGCCGTAAGACGGGTAAAGACGGGCAGCGGCCGCCAGGATATGGGTCCGCCGGACTGCAGCAAGTATGAGATTGTCGTCACCATTCATCAGGTTGCCATTGAGGTTCGATGCAGCGCGATTAGCGGAAGAGGCGCTGCAATTCTCCGAGAGCGACTGGACTTATCACCCCCTGCGGCACGATGGTAATACCGCCCTGCCCCTGGTGTCGGCGGATGGTGAGGTCAATGACCGATTCCTCGGAGAAATGCGACCTACCGAAGCATTGAAAAAGTGCCCCTATGTTCTTCAGGTCATGGCCTCCTTCGGTACTGTCATCGGCCGGACCCGGTTCATGCGCCTTGCGAGCGGCGCCGATGTGCCCGCACACAGCGACGGAAATTACAGCTGGCGGAACCGGGTGCGTATTCACATACCGATCATCACTCACCCTGATATAACGTTTTCGTCAATTGGCAACATCGACGTACACATGGCTGAAGGCGAGGCCTGGACCTTCGATAATTGGCGACAGCATGCCGTCTACAATCGCAGTCCTGTCGACCGTATTCATCTCGTTGTTGACACAGTTGGCACGTCGCAATTCTGGGAACTGGTCCGGGCCGGTTGGGATCCTGGCACACCTGACAACGGGTGGCCTGATTCGGTCCGGTTTCAACCGTTTCAACCTGACGCAGTAGCGCCGAGTGTTGACTTCGAACGGTTCAATACGGCTTCGGTCAGGCCTCCGGATGAAATCAGTAACATGCTCGACGAGTTGCTGGATGACCTGAAAGATTTCCGGCAATCCTCGCCACTGCTTTTTGAAAAGGCGGCAAACGAAATCGAGCGATTTAAGCAGGACTGGCGTGCCTACTGGGCATTTTACGGGGATGCGAAGGACGCCATCCCGCATTACGAACTTCTCGCGAAACGGCTCAAATTGAAATTGCGGCCATTGTTGGAGAATGCGACTTTCGACAGCAACGAGGCAAATGCATACGAGGTCGCGGCTGGGTGGATAGCGAACACGACGAATGCAACGTCGGGGAACTCTGACAGCAATACGTTTTCCGCCCACGAAACCGGGATTGCGGGGTCTCCTGCATCCGGACTTTCACTCGAGGAATATGTTCAGGAATTCAACGCGCCGACATTCGAACGGCCTGTCTTTATTGTTGCAGCGCCGAGATCCGGGAGCACCATGCTTTTCGAGGCGCTGCAGAAGAACAAGGATCTTTGGTCAATAGGGGACGAAAGCCAGCGTGAAATCGAGTCGATTCCGACGCTCCATCCCGCAAACCGGGGCTTCGAGTCAAATGAACTGTCGGCTGATGATTACACTCCGCAGATCGGCGCGCTGCTGATGGATGCGTTCATGAGCCGCCTGCAGAACGCGTCCGGCAGCGGCTACCTGCAAACCCCGGTCGAGTACCGGCCATCTTCAGTTCGATTCCTGGAGAAGACACCGAAAAACTCGCTGCGAATACCGTTTTTCAGACAAATGTTTCCTGATGCGAAGTTCATCTTCCTGTACCGCGAAGCAGAACCGAACATAGCGAGCATGCTCGATGCCTGGCTTTCCCGGAAATTTGTGACGTACGACGACCTGCCTGATTGGGGTGGGCCGAGCTGGTCACTGTTGCTGCCACCGGGGTGGCGCAGCATGCGAGGTAGGGCACTATCCGAAATAGTTGCCTGGCAATGGGCGCAAACCAATGAACGGATCATGGATAACCTGTCGCTATTGCCGCGCGCGGACTGGACGCACGTCAGTTACGAATCTTTGCTCAACAATCCGGGTGAAACGTTGCAGGCGCTTTGCAAGTTTGCGGGAATCCCCTTCGGACCCAGAATGCAGACGTTCGCAAATGAAGGTTTTCCGCTATCGCGTTATACGCTGGCGGCACCGGACGAACGCAAATGGAAGCGGCATGAAGGCGACATCAGGGCAGTTTCCAGCCTGTATTCGTCGACCGCAAAAAGAATTTCGGATTTTCTGACTTCGACCGTAAACCAGTAGATGTTGAGGCCAGTCGGCCGCTTTTTCTCAGTCGTGGAAGTGCGTGTCGATGACTTCCTCACCCGAGAACAGGTGATCGGTCAGCCGGGCATGGAGGGGGCTCGAGCGCGGGATATGCGCAAGCAGGTATTGCATCTGGTCGGCGAGCACCCGTCGGCCCTTCAGAT
>JBFEXY010000089.1:0-8449 GCA_041562415.1 Woeseiaceae bacterium | reverse complement strand
GTCGTCGACCCCCAGACCGGCACGTTCAAGATCACGATAGAAATCGTCGACATGGAACGGCGTATAAAGCCGGGCATGTTCGGCCGTATCGGCGTGATCTACGATGTACATGAGGATGCATTACAGATACCGCGTAGTGCGATCATCGAAGATCAGGGCACGGCGAGCGTCTTTGTTGTCGAAGGAGATCGCGCCGTCAGGAAGACGATAAATACCGGTTACAGTAATCGTGGCATGGTCGAGGTAACCGGTGGTCTTCGGGAGGGCGAGCTGGTGGTCACCGTCGGCCAGACCAGTCTGAAACAGGATTCGCGGGTAAGCATTATCAACCAGGCTGGAGACCCGGGACTCGCGGCCGAGGCAAGCGAGGAAGCCGGCGAAGAGCAAGGTTCGGAAGATGCGGCGTCTGATTGAAATCGCGACCGAGCGCCGCGTAACCGTGGTCATGCTCATGGTTGCAGTGGGCCTGTTCGGAATGGTTTCGCTGTCGAGGCTCAATCTGAACCTGTTGCCCGACGTCTCCTACCCCACGATTACCATTCGCACCGAGCTCACGGGCGCCGCGCCTGTCGAAGTCGAGAACCTGGTCACCAAGCCGATCGAAGAAGCGGTTGGTGTCATCCGCAACGTCAGGCTGGTTCGCTCGGTCTCCCGGTCCGGCCAGTCTGATGTGACGCTGGAGTTCCTGTGGGGGACCGACATGGATGTTGCCGGGGTCGAGGTCCGTGAAAAACTCGACCTGCTGTTCCTGCCTCTCGAGGCCAGCCGACCGTTATTGCTGCGGTTCGATCCTTCGTCGGAACCAATAATCCGGCTTGGGCTTCTGTACGAGGATTCGGCGAATACGACGAGCAGTGCAGAAGCCCGGCTTAAATCACTGCGCCGCCTAGCAGAGGACCGTATCAAGACCGACCTGGAAGCCGAAGAAGGCACCGCAGCTGTCAAGGTCAGCGGGGGACTCGAAGACGAGATCCAGATCCAGGTCGATCAGCAAAAACTCTCGCAACTGGGTATCGGCATCGAGCAGGTCGCGGCCAGGATCCGTGCGGAGAACGTCAATCTTTCCGGCGGACGCCTCGAGGAAGGAGACCAGCGCTTCCTGGTCCGCACGCTTAACGAATTCGAATCGGTCAACGAGTTTAGCGATGCCATTGTCGCCTACGTCGCCGGTCGTCCGGTTTACTTGCGTGACATCGCTACGGTTGAGCGCGGCCACAAGGAACGCGAAGCCATTACGCGGGTCAGGGGTCGCGAGTCTGTCGAACTCGCGATATACAAGGAAGGCGACGCGAACACCGTACAGGTCGCGAACCGCCTCGGGGTGCGTCTGGATCGGATCCGCGAATCCCTTCCCGAGGACATGGAACTGGTCAAGATCTACGACCAGTCGCGCTTTATTTCCTCCGCCGTCAATAACGTCAAGAACGCGGCATTCGTCGGCGGCATCTTTGCCATCATCGTGCTTTACGGCTTTCTTCGCGACTCGCGCTCGACAACGATCGTCGGCATAGCAATCCCGATCTCGGTTATCGGGACGTTTCTGTTGATGTACACCAATGACGTGTCGTTGAACATCATGTCGCTCGGCGGCATCGCTCTTGCCGTGGGCATGCTCGTCGATAATTCCATCGTCGTACTCGAAAACATCGTGCGCAAGCGCGAACAGGGAGAAGGAATCCTCGAAGCAGCCAAGAACGGCACGTCGGAGGTTGCGTCTGCCGTCGTTGCGGCCACGCTGACGACGATCGCCGTCTTTTTCCCGATGGTCTTCATTTCGGGAATCGCGGGTCAGCTTTTTCGCGACCAGGCGCTGACCGTTACATTTGCCCTGCTCTTTTCGCTTGTCGTGGCACTAACGGTGATTCCGATGCTGTCATCGCTTGGAGCGGGCAATCGCTATGCGGGTGAGGACGACGACGAATCCCCGGGACGTATCACGCGCCTTGTTGCGGCAATTGTCAGGGTGTTCGGTGTCTTGTTCGCCGCCACGCGATGGTTGTTCTGGGCGCTATTGTGGCTGCCCACGCAGTTCTTCCAGAGAATCTACGGCGCGATCGCCGCCGTCTATCCGACGCTATTGCGATGGTCACTGGATCACAGGGCGACAGTCGTCGTGTCCGCGGCGCTGATCTTCGCCGGCAGCATGGCCCTCGTACCACGTCTGGGCACCGAGCTCATCCCGCAACTGTCGCAGGGCGAGTTCAATGTGGACCTGAGACTGCCGCCGGGCGCGACCCTCGCGGAGACAGACCGTGCCATCCAGGCCGCGCAGCGCGCCACGCAGGGTATCGACGCTGTTGCCCTCGATTTTTCGGTGGCCGGCAGCGGCAATCGACTCGACGCGAACCCCGTCGATGTCGGTGACAATACCGGTACCCTCAGTGTCGCCCTCACGGCGGGAGCCGGCCGTAGCGACGAAAACGCGACGATGGACGCGATGCGCGCGGAGTTGTCCGGTATCCCGGGAGTGCAATACGAGTTCTCCCGGCCGTCTTTGTTGAGTTTTTCGAGCCCGCTGCAAATTGAGATTGCGGGCTACGATCTGGAGCGGCTCGCTCTCGTAAGCCAGGCTGTCGTTTCACAGATGGCGAATGATGACCGTTTCGCGGATGTCAGGACGACGGTCGAAAACGGGAATCCCGAGATTCAGATCGTCTTCGACCAGGAACGTGCGGCAAAACTCGGGCTGGCCGTGCGCGACATAGCTGATCGCGTAGTGGCCAGCGTACGAGGCGAAGTTGCGACTCGCTATACATGGCGCGATCGCAAGATCGACGTGCTCGTCCGCAGCGTTGACACGCGCCAGTCGAGTATCGACGAAATACGCCAGTTGATCGTTAACCCGGAATCGGAAAGACCGGTCACGCTCGAAGCGGTCGCAACCGTGGATATCGCTCGCGGCCCCGCGGAAATTCGTCGCGTAGCCCAGGAGCGTGTTGCAATGATCACCGCTAACGTGGCTTACGGTGACCTCGGCGCGGCTGCCGATGCGGCCGGTCGCATTATCGACCGGGTACCGATGCCATCGGGCATCACCGCGACGGTATCCGGCCAAAGCGAGGAGATGCAGGAGTCATTCACATCCATGCGGTTTGCCCTGGCGCTCGCGATCTTCCTCGTTTACCTCGTAATGGCTTCGCAGTTCGAATCGCTGATTCATCCGTTCGTCATCCTGTTCACCATCCCGCTTGCGCTTGTGGGCGCCGTGCTCGCTCTGTTCGTGACTGGAACGACGATCAATATCGTTGCATTCATCGGCGTCATCATGCTCGCCGGGATCGTCGTCAATAATGCCATCGTTCTCGTCGACCTCATCAATCAGTTGCGTGTAACAGGCAAGGATCGCAACGACGCAATTATGGAGGCCGGCGTTGCAAGGCTGCGGCCGATCCTGATGACCTCTCTGACCACCGCACTCGGTCTGCTGCCGATGGCGATGGGCTTCGGCGAGGGAGCGGAGGTGCGCACGCCGATGGCGATTACGGTGATTGGCGGATTACTCGTTTCGACACTGCTGACGCTCCTTGTTATACCGGTCGTCTATTCGCTGCTGGACCGTAAGCGCTGGCCGGCGGCTCTCACGGTGACGGCTGCGCAGAGCCAGTCATGAAACACACCGAGATCGCTCTTCGGCGGCCCGTGACGACCGTGGTCGTGTTCGTCGCGCTCGCGCTGGTCGGGCTGATCGCTTCTCGTCTTCTGCCGCTCGAGAAATTCCCGGACATCGAATTCCCCGGAATATTCATACAGATCCCGTACGCAGGCTCTTCGCCCGAGGAGATCGAGCGCCTTATAACCCGCCCCGTCGAAGAGGCGCTCGCGACGCTGTCGGGCGTGGAGCGGATGTTCTCAACGTCCACCGAGAACGACGCACAGATCTTCCTGCAGTTCGATTGGGACCAGAACATGGGAGCGAAAGGTATCGAGGCTCGCTCCAAGGTGGACGGTATCCGGCATCAGCTGCCCGACGATATCCGCCGCGTTTTCGTCTTTACGGGTTCGCTGGGGGACCAGCCTGTCCTGCAGCTGCGGATCTCGAGCGAGCGCGACCTGTCCGACAGCTACGACCTGCTCGACCGGCTTCTGAAACGGCGTCTCGAGCGGATCGACGGGGTATCCCGCGTCGAACTTCATGGCGTGGATCCCCGGGAAATCCGCATCCTCCTGAATGCCGACATGATCGCGGCATACGGCATCGACGTGGCCGACCTTCGCGACCTGCTAATCCGCAGCAATTTCGCGGTAAACGCGGGGCGGCTAACTGCCGGCGATCAGCGGCTGAGCGTACGACCGCGCGGTGAATTCGGTTCCGTCGAGGATATTCGCAATCTCGTTGTCTCGGCCGACGGGTTGCGCCTGGGCGATATCGCCCGCATTGAGCTGCACACGCCGGAGCGAAATTACGGCCGGCATCTCGACCGCAAGTACGCTATAGGCGTCGCTGTAAACAAGACGACCGGTACCAACCTGGTTGACGTCACGGATCGCGTCATCGCCGAGGTTGAGGAAGTGGCCAAATTGCCGCAGATGAGCGGCATCAAGATATTCCCACTGGATAATGCCGGGGACAGCGTACGCAAATCCCTTTCCGACCTGCTGAATGCCGGCTTGCTCGGCGGCCTGCTCGCGATCATCGTCCTGTATCTGTTCCTGCGTCAGATTTCGACGACGTTGATCGTCATCTCGTCCGTACCGTTCTCGCTCCTGATTACGCTGGGCGCCCTGTATTTCGCGGGGCTCTCTCTGAACATCCTGTCGATGATGGGCCTAATGCTCGCCATCGGCATGCTCGTCGACAATGCGGTCGTCGTCACCGAAAGCATTTTCAGGCATCGGGCGATGGACAAGGAGAAGCCCTTCAACGCAACGCTGAACGGTGTGCGCGAGGTCGGGACGGCGGTTATCGCAGGGACCGCGACAACCGTCATCGTATTCGCACCGATCATTGTCGGCACCAAGAACGATATCATGGTCTTTCTGACGCACGTGGCGGTGACGATTATCGTCGCACTCCTGGCTTCTCTCCTTATTGCACAGACGCTCGTTCCGATGCTCGCGGCACGTATTCGGCTGCCGAAACCTCAGAAAAGCGGCGCACTCATTCCGCGGTTGACGCGTGCGTATACCAAGAGCCTTCGCTGGATCATCGGCCATCCTTGGTGGACGGGGCTTGGCATTGTCATCACCTGCATCATCGGCGTGCTGCCGTTGATGTTCCAGCTCGTCAAGTTCGACATGTTCCCCCAGGATGTGGGGCGACGACTGTACATGCAGTATCACATAGCAGGCCAGCATCCAGTGGAACGCGTGGAAGCGGCAGTCGACAGGATCGAGGATTACCTGTTCGCGCGACAGGAAGAGTTCAATATCCGGTCGGTATACAGCTATTACGACCAGGGCCAGGCTCAGTCAGCATTGTTGTTGACGGAGGAGGAAGAGGCGACACTGTCGACGAAGGAAATCATAAAACGCATCGAGGCGGACATGCCGACGATTGCCATCGGCAAGCCGAGCTTTGAATTCGATCAGCAAGGCGGCGGCGATGGATTCACGGTTCAAATCTCGGGCGATTCGACAGAAGTGCTAAACGAGCTGGGGGTGGAAGTCGCCCGCGCACTATCCTCGATCGAAGGACTCAAGGACGTACGGTCGGATGCGGAGGCCGGAGAAAACGAGGTGCGCGTCACGATAGACAGGGACCGTGCAGCAACGGTCGGTCTGACCGCGTCTGACATAGCGCAGACCGTTGCCATTGCCATGCGTGGCGAGAATCTGCGGGAGTTTCGCGGCGAGACGGGCGAGATAGAGGTCAGGCTCGCATTCCGCGACAACGACAAACAGAGTATTGAGCAACTCGCCAACCTGCCCCTTTTTACTCCGAACGGCGACCGGATCAACCTCGGTAGTGTTGCGTCTCTCCACGTGGGGCAGTCGCCCGCTACGATAAGGCGCACGGACAGGCAGACGGCCGTCATTCTTTCCGGAAACCTCGAAGACGACTTCAGTGCGGAAGACATCAGGCCAGCCGTCAAGAGCCTCATGGACCAGATCGATCTGCCTCCGGGGTATAGCTGGAAGGAGGGTCGCGGATTCGAACGGACCGACGAGACCCAGGAGATGATGGTTACCAATATCCTTCTGGGCATCGCCTGCATCTTCCTTGTCATGGCCGCCCTGTTCGAATCACTCTTGCTGCCTTTTTCGATCATCCTCGGCTCGATATTGTTCTCGATCTTCGGCGTATTCCTCTTTTTCGCGGCAACCGGAACGACGTTCTCGTTCATGGCGATGATCGGCATCATGATTCTTATCGGCGTCGTGGTTAACAACGGCATCGTACTCGTCGATCACGTCAACAATCTGCGCGGCGAGGGTCTGTCGCGCAGCGACGCAATTGTCGAAGCGGGTCGCGACAGGCTGCGGCCGATCCTGATGACTGTAGCGACGACCATAGTCGGTCTGACGCCGCTTGCGCTCGGCACTACCCAGATTGGTGGCGATGGCCCTCCCTACTACCCGATGGCCCGAGCGATCATCGGCGGACTGGCATTCTCCACTGTCGTGTCGTTGTTCCTGGTGCCCGCTCTGTATATCTACTTCGACAAGCTGGCGGCGTGGGGACGCAAGGTTATGCGAACCGCACGCCGCCGCGGTGACTCCGTCACGGCCGCTGCTACCGGTACCTGAGACGGCGCAGCTTAAAGACGGCCGCGGAGACCGCAAGCATCATCAGTAATATCAGGTCGCTTGCTCCACCGCCTCCGCTGTTGACCGTAATTCGCGTTTCGGTAGCGGGCGTATCCCTGTCTATATCCTCCAGCGGCAGAAACGCCAGCTCCGAGGTGTCCTCCGGGCCGAAGAATGCGAGGAATTCGCCGGTGTGGGCATCGAATACTTCGATAAGTATGTCGTAGTCACCTCTCGGATAGCCGGATACCAGGTCCGTAACGATGACGTAGTCGTCGGTGCCCGAAGAACCGAAAATCGTGAAGTCCTCGGTCACGGCATACTCTTCCCAGGGTCCGCCTTCGTAGCTCAAATAGGCAACCGCGTAGATATCCGCCACTGAATAATAGGTATCGACATCAAACAGCAAGTCGATGCCCGAGTAGTAGCCATCCCGGTCGCTGTCGCCATAGAGTTCGACGTCGGCCAGGTAGAACCAGAAGTCCGTATTCGGTGACATCGAGACGTCGGACGATGTCTTGGACTGCGCGCCGGACTGCGTTTTCTCGCGGCGCTCGCCGCTCGTCGCGCCAGTTTCATGCTCGTCGCGGGACTCCTTGATCGCAACCGCATTGTCCCTGCCATCGCCGGTATAGTGGATCGAGTGGGTGACGCGCTTGTTGCCATCATCTGCGACGACGGCGGCCGCCGACGTTGCCGAGATCGCGATCATCAGCGCTGCTGCAATCGTCAGTGCGATTGCCGGTTTTCTGTCCAGCTTTGCTGTCATCATCGTTCCGTCCTCGGTTTCGTTATTCGACGCTTACATTTAACGCTCGGACGCATGAATCGAAGCTGAATCTATGGGAACCGTGAACAGTGCGTGAGAATATGTTGACAACGCAACGCGCGCTCCGGATATCCGTTAATCCATGGTTCAGAAAACCCATGATCCCCAGGTTGGGGCTGCGATCGGGTTGATACTTTTCGGCGTAATGGGCGGACTCGGTCTCGACCTCTGTGCCAAGGCAATTCTCGAGACTTACCCGCTCGAACAGTTCGTCTTTCTTCGCAGCCTCATAGGAATCACTCTATTCCTGCTGCTGGCGCGTCAGTTCGGTGGACTCAGAAGCCTCGTTACGCGCAGGTGGGCCTGGCACCTCCTGCGCACACTGCTGGCATCCGGCGCAATGTTCGGTTTCTTTTTCGGCCTCTCGAAGATGCCGCTGATCGATGCACTGACGCTCGGCTTTACGGCACCGCTGATAATGACAGCGCTTTCTGTGCCGCTGCTTGGCGAGTATGTAGGCTGGCGCCGCTGGCTCGCGGTCGTCGCCGGATTCGCCGGCGTCCTGATGATTCTCCGCCCCGGCACAGGCACCTTCTCGCCCGCCGCAATGAGCGTTCTGTTTGCGGCACTTTGCTATGCATGTCTCGCGATTACGGCACGCAAGCTCGCGGATACGGAATCGACTTTCAGTCTGTCCGTGTATGTAATCGCCGGACCGATGATCATCTCTGGCCTCTTGTCGATTGACGGAGACTGGAAAGCACCGGACGCCATAGGCTGGACGTTGTTTCTTGTGGCAGGGATGTGTTCGGTCATCGCCTGGATAGGCCTCGTCGGCGGATATCGGCGGGCGTCACCGTCCGTGCTCGCGCCCTTCGAGTACACGGCGCTGGTCGCGGGTGCGATCGCAGGTTACCTTATCTGGGACGAAGTACCGGACCGCTGGGTGATCGCGGGCGCGCTGATCATTATTTCTTCGGGCCTGTATATCGT
>JBFEXY010000088.1:0-8539 GCA_041562415.1 Woeseiaceae bacterium | reverse complement strand
TTCTCGCTCGATCCGCGCGAGTGGTGTTACCCGGTCGTCGGCTGTGTCAGTTACCGTGGCTATTTCTCCGAGGAAGCCGCGAACAAGGAAGCCGACAAGCTGCGGCAAAAGGGTTTCGATGTGGCGGTTGGTGGCGTCCCCGCCTATTCGACGCTCGGTAACTTCAACGATCCGGTTCTGAATACGATGATGAGATGGGACGACGTGAAACTGGTATCGACCCTTTTCCACGAGCTCGCACACCAGGTCCTCTATATCAAGGACGACACCGCCTTCAACGAGTCCTTTGCGACGGTGGTGGAGGAGATCGGCATTGAGCAATGGCTCGCAAAAAAAGGGAGGCAAGGCGACATGGCACGTTACCGCAGCCAGAAAGACATGCACCGAAGCCTGGTGCGGCTTGTCGACGAAGCGAAAAACGATCTCGCCGACTATTTCGCGCGTGAAATCGACGCGGATACCATGCGCGAGCTGAAATCCGCACGACTGGAGCAGCTGGCCTCGGACGTGCGCGCCGAATTGATGGCGGCCGGCTGGAACCAAAGCCACTGGTTGACCGGCAATCTCAACAATGCGCGCCTGCTGCCGATGTCGCTTTATGATGGACGGGTGCCCGCGTTCCTGGCGCTGTATGCCGATTGCGGCTCCGAGTTGGGATGCCTGTACGAGGAAGCCGCGAAAATTGCGAAACTGGACCGGGCCGCAAGGCAAGCGAGCCTGGACGCGCTCGCTGCCAAACGGGAAAGTTATCGCGGCAACTAGCGGCTGGCCAACCGTTGATCGGTGGGCAGCGGCTCGACCTGCGGAAGGCGGCCAGACAGGCGCTGAATCTCGCCGGTCAGGCGCCAGTGGAAAATAGTCTCTGCCGCCATTACGCGGCGCACGTACTTGCGGGTCTCGTTGAACGGTATGTTCTCGATCCATATGCGCGCATCGACGACGCCCGACTGCGGCAACCAGCGGTCGACGCGATGCGGGCCGGCATTGTACGCGGCCGTTGCGAGCACGTGATTGCCATCGTAACGCGCGACCATGTTGCCGAGGTACGTCGTGCCCAGGCGGATGTTGTGGTTGGGGTCGGTCAGGGTGTCGAGCCCGGAGTAGGCGAGCTTGAGCTCCTGCGCTACCTGCCGGCCCGTGGCAGGCATGAGCTGCATCACGCCGATCGCCCCCGCGCGTGAACGAACATCCCTCATGAACAGGCTTTCGCTGCGCGCGATGCCGAGCGCCCACGTCGTAGGAATGCTGGCGGACGCGGCGTGCTGTTCGAACGTTTGTTTGAAGGGGAGGGGGTATCGCAATGCCAGGTCATCATAGTGGCCAACGTTTGCGGCCGTCGCAATCGCCCGTGAATGCCAGCTCCAGCGATGAGCGAGCACCGCAGCCTGGGTCTTTTCTGCGGTAGAAAGCGCGGTCATGGCGGCGTCCCATTCCGAGCGGCCGCGACCGTCCAGCCCCACCACGAACAATTCACGGGCCCGCAGGAGATCCTGGCGGGCGGAAAGCATCCGGATGACGTCCTCGTCGGCCTGCAGTGTGTCGTCGGCGAATGCGTAAGCGTCGCCGAGTTCGTCCGCGGCGAGGAAACCGTAGTAGCCGCGTTTGGCGGCGAGAGGTTCGAGAGTGGCTACCGCCGCAATGTCGCGGCCACTGCGAGCCAGCGCTATTCCCCGCCAGTACTGCCACTGTTCGGAATCGCGCTCGTTGGCGGTCATCATGGCAATGTCATTCAGCAGGTCTGCCCACTGTTCGGAGCGCAGGCTGACGCGTGCACGCCATCTCATGACTTCCTCGTCCTGGGCTTCGAGAGGCAGACTTGTCAGCAGGTCGTAGGCACCGGGGAGATTGTCCCGGGCCGTCCACAGCGCGATGTGACGCCGCGTCGCGTGGCGGAGCTCGGCCGGAAACGCATAATTGCCTTCCAGGGTATTCCACAGCTCAAGCGCCTGCAGCGGGTCCCGGTACGTGATTCGCTCTATCGCGTACGCGAGCTGTTCTCGGGACACTGAATTGTCAGCGCGCTGTCCGTGTGTATCAACAAAGTGCTCCGGTCTCGACTGCGCCCGCCGCCAGTTATTCGCCTCTTCGAGCAACGGCTCGTCAAGTGACCGCGCCAGCCATCGCGCTCGCGTGAACTCTCGGGCCTCGATTGCGAGGGTATAGCGCGCCCGGTAGTCATCTTCCGTCAGCTGCTTCTGCTCGCGCATGTACTCGAATACAGGGTCGCATTCCTTCGCCTGGCTACGACCGGTTAGCCAGAGATCACGGCCCCTATGGACGATTCGATCGCCGTTTCCGCCCTCGATTTCTGCGTGCAGTGCTATGCAGTCCAGCCTGGCGACTCCAAGTCCCTGGTAATACGCCTGGTAGATGCGCAGGTACTGATCGAGCTGCCCAGCGCCGGCAAGATGAAGGGCGTAACGAAAGCGAAGTTCGCGCGCCGGCTTGAGGGTCCCGTGGCGGTCGAGAAACGCCTCCAGCGTTTCCGGGTCGGCCGTCCTAATGCCGGCCCTGAACCAGGCAGCGCGCAAATCCGGCCACAATATATATTCCTGCAGCAGTGCCTGGTCCCCGGCGCTCAGCGCATCGACGGCATCCCAGCTGCCGCGCTCGACTTCGGCATAGACCTGGCGGAACAACTCACGCTGCTTATCGATGTCGGGGCTCGCCAGAGCCTGTCCCTGCATCAGCAGTGCCAGCAGCGCCAAGATGCGGGCTGTGGTGTTCGGGATGGCTTTACGGGGCGACATCATCGTTGCTGTGCAATCCCTTGTACGTCAGAGGGGGTTGAAGATCAGACCTTACTCAGCGGTGAAAAGTTGCGCAACCGAACGCATCGCAAAAATAAAGGCCGGGGCGCTCTGCGGCGCCCCGGCCTTGTCATCAACCAGTTTGTCAGGGGTTAACGAATCTGCAGCATTAGTGCGCGATCGCCGCGCTGCACGAGCAGGAACAGGATACGGCTGGTCGACGCGATCTCGTTCAGTTCGGCGAGCGACCTGACAGGCCGTCGATTGACCGCAGTAATAATATCGCCCGCGCGTAATCCCCGCTGCGCAGCCGGGCTTCCCGGTTCGACTGCAGCAACCTCGACTCCGCCATCACGCGTTGTCGAGGCTTCGGCAAATTGCGCGCCGACAAGCCCGGGGTGGATTTCTGCGCCGACACTGGCCGTCGCGCGCTGTTGACCGAGTTCCGTCGAGGTCTTGCGCTTGTCGTTGTCGCGCACGTACTCGATGTCGACCTCGTCGCCCGATCGCATCAGGCCTATCGTGTTCCTGAGCTCGGCCGCGCCGCCAATCTTCTTTTCGTTGACGCCGACGATGATGTCGTCTACCTGCAGGCCGGCATCTTCTGCCGCAGAACCCGGCTCGACCCGGGTAATCAGGGCGCCGCTCGTAACCGATGAGCTGAGCGCCTCGGCGACTTCGGCGTTGACGTCGGCAATAGAGACGCCAAGCAATCCGCGTCGGACTTCTCCGAAATCGAGAATCTGGCGCATGATCGAGCTTGCGATCTCCGTGGGTACCGCGAAACCGATGCCGACATTGCCACCCGTGCGACTGATAATCGCCGAATTGATACCGACCAGTTCGCCGCGCAGATTCACGAGCGCACCCCCCGAATTACCGGGGTTGATCGAGGCGTCGGTCTGGATGAAGTCTTCGTACCCATCGCGACTGATACCGCTACGGCCCAGCGCGCTGACGATCCCGGACGTTACCGTATGACCGAGTCCGAACGGGTTGCCGATTGCGAGCACGAAATCGCCTACCCGAACACGCTCCGAGTCGCCGATCGGCATATCGGTGAGGCCGCTGGCATCGACTTTGATAACGGCAATGTCCGTTGCAGGGTCCGACCCGACAATTTCCGCGTCGAAAACCTCGCCGTCGATCGTCGAAATCTGGATCTGGTCGGCTTTTTCCACGACATGATGGTTTGTCAGGATGTAGCCGTTCTCGGCGTCGACGATGACACCGGAACCGGCACTGGCGACCTCGCGCTCGCCTCCCGGTACGTCGGGCAGGCCGAAAAAGCGGCGGAACGCTTCGTCACCGAAATGCCCGCCCGTAGAAAGGGTCTGGCTAACGCGAATGTTGACGACAGCCGGCGACACTTTCTCCACCAGCGGAGCCAGGCTCGGCAGTTCCTCGTCGTTGACCATTGCAGGAAGAGCCGCCCACGATGTCGCGGACAGAACCAACAACAGACCGGCACTGAGTATTCGGAAGTTCCTGATCATTTATTGCTTGCCTCAAGCTTACACACGCCGCATTTCATGGTGCGGCAGTACGGCTGAATCGCCGGTGAATACGGAATTATAGGCCTAATGCCGTCGACACCAACAAGGCGATTAAGTTCCGGCAGGCCCCGTCTGTCGAAGATGGGCGGGCGCGACAGTTCGTCGCGCCCGCCTCTGTGCGACCTCAGGCCGCCTCAACTTCGATTCGGCGTGCCTGGATTTCCGGCAGTTTCGGGATGGATACCTCCAGGATACCGTTCCTGCATTGTGCCTTGATGTTCTCGGCATCGGTTGTATCCGGGAGAGAGAAGCGACGGAAAAAGCGACCGCTGACGCGCTCCATGCGCTGCAGGCCGGCATCCTCGCCCCGTGACTCCTGGATTCGCTGGCCGGCAATGCTCAGTACGCCGGCATCCATGCTGACCTCTATGTCAGCCGGATCGACGCCCGGTACATCCGCACGCAGCACAAAACGGTCCTTCTCTTCAATGATGTCGACCGCCGGTACCCAGTCCGTAATGGCGGCCTCGCTGTCGCCGGTCGGCATGCTCCGAGCAGCGAGCCGGTCGAGGTCCCGATGCAGCATGTCTACAATGCTCCAGGGCTCAAATCGCGTCAGGTTCATGGTTTTTTACTCCTTCGGTTACAGTTCGTGGCGCCGCTGCCGGCTGCCGTCCAATACCTGTTGGGCGCTTATCTGAGGGCTCGCAATAACAATTCAAGGCGTCGAAAAACGCCTTCTCGGCCACCAAATTGTCGTTTTCCGGGCACTATCCACCTTGAATTAATGGCACTATATGTAGTGGATTCGGGATTTCACAAAAGTGTCACTTTTTTTCGTGTTTTTTTAATGTTAAGAATACAGTAATACTAATAAGTCTTTGTTTTAAAACATATAAATGCCCGCGAAAAAAATGAGTCAAACCCTTGACAGGGGCACGCTACGGGCATAATCTTGTGGCTACTTGGACACAACATCTTGTGTTCGGTCAACGAGGGTCTAGAGGCCACCTCTGTCGCTCGCCGCGAGAAAATCGATAAGCGGCGAGAGGGTATCTATTCCTTCGCAGAATTGGGGCAACGCATAGTTTCGGGGTCTCCGAAGGGAGTTAAGGGGAGTATTTCTGCCAATGAAGTCTGCGGTTCATCTGGATGCGCACGCGGTCACCGACATCGAATTTCAGCCAGCGTCACACGATATCTGGGACGCCAAGTACAGGCTGATATCCAAAGACGGGACGAAGCTCGACGAGACGATCGACGATACCTACAAAAGGGTCGCAAGAGCGCTCGCAAACGTCGAACCGGAGTCCAAACAGGAACACTATTTCAATGAATTCCTGTGGGCATTGAGGAGCGGCGCGATTCCCGCTGGACGCATCATGTCCAATGCGGGCGCCCAGGAACACAAGCCGGCCACGTCCACGATCAACTGCACGGTGTCAGGCACCGTCGGCGACTCGATGGACAACATCCTCAACAAGGTGCACGAGGCGGGTCTGACGTTGAAGGCCGGTTGCGGCATCGGTTACGAATTCTCGACATTGCGGCCGAAAGGCGCGTACGTAACGGGCGCGGGTGCCTATACGTCGGGTCCTCTGTCGTTCATGGATATCTACGACAAGATGTGCTTCACCGTGTCGTCGGCGGGTGGCCGTCGCGGCGCGCAGATGGGTACTTTCGACATCGGTCATCCGGACGTCATGGATTTCATTCGCGCCAAGCGCGAGGACGGACGCCTGCGGCAGTTCAACCTGTCCCTCCTTATTACCGACGAGTTCATGCAGGCCGTTATCAACGAAGATGACTGGCAGCTGGCATTCCCGGTCACGCAGAAAGAAGTCGAACAGGACGATCTCGATATCACTGACGAGAGTCAGTTTGTCTGGCGGGAATGGCCGGAGGCGGGCAATTATGTGTCCAATCCCGAGGGCCTCGTCGCCTGCAAGATCTACAAGACATTGCCGGCGAGGCGCGTGTGGGACGTCATCATGGCTTCCACCTACGATTTTGCCGAGCCGGGCTTCGTGTTGATCGACAAGGTCAACGAAATGAACAACAACTGGTTCTGCGAGAACATTCGCGCAACCAATCCCTGCGGCGAGCAACCACTGCCGCCTTACGGTTCCTGTCTTCTCGGGTCGGTAAATCTGACGCGTTTCGTGATAGACCCGTTTACGGAGGACTCACGTTTCGATTGGGAGGCTTTCCGCAAGGTCGTCAAGGTCTTCACGCGGATGCTCGACAACGTGGTCGAGATCAACGGCTTACCCTTGCCACAGCAGCGCAACGAGATTCAGCGCAAGCGGCGTCACGGCATGGGATTCCTGGGGCTGGGCTCGACGATCACGATGCTGCGCATGAAATATGGTGAACAGCGGGCCGTGAAGTTCACGGAGGACGTGGCGCGGGAACTGGCGCTGGCCGGTTGGGAAGAAGGCCTGGAACTGGCGAAGGAGAAGGGCCCGGCCCCGATCATGAATGAGCAGTTCGAGGTAACGGAAGAGATGCTCGCACATCGACCGGAAATGCGTGGCGACGGTTACCAGGCGGGTGACAAGGTTCCCGGCCGGATTCTCCACGCGCGTTATAGCCGTTACATGCAGCGCATGGCCGCGGAAGCGCCCGAGCTCGTCAAGGAACTGGCGGAAGTCGGTGCGCGCTTTACCCACCACAGCTCGATTGCGCCTACCGGTACGATATCCCTGTCGCTGGCCAACAATGCCTCGAACGGAATCGAGCCGAGCTTTGCGCATCATTACTTCCGTAACGTAATCCGGCAGGGAAAGAAGACGAAGGAAAAGGTCGATGTATTCTCGTTCGAACTGCTGGCTTACCGCGAACTCATTGACAAGGAAGCGATGCCGCCGGGTGCCCACGATGGCGAGACATCACAGAGTCTGCCGGAATACTTCATAACAGCGGAGGATATTTCGCCGACCGAGCACGTCGACATCCAGGCGGCGGCACAGAAGTGGATCGATTCTTCGATTTCGAAGACTGCCAACGTCCCGACCGATTACGCATACGACGATTTCAAGGATATCTACCTGTACGCCTACAAGCAGGGCCTGAAGGGCTGCACGACCTTCCGTTTCAACCCGGAAGCGTTCCAGGGCGTACTCGTGAAAGAAAAAGACCTGAAGAACACCGTATACACGTTTACGCTGGATGACGGTTCGACGGTCGATCTCAAGGGTGACGAAGAGATCGAATACGACGGTGAAACGCACACCGCCGCAAACCTCTTCGATGCGCTCAAAGAAGGCTACTACGGAAAATTTTGAAGCAGCGCGCAGCGCCTGTTTAAGGAATTCGACACATGAAGATTGAAAAGAAGATTGTTGGCTATGCGGTAAAGCAGCCGGCACGAGAAGAGAAAAACGAGCGCCCCGAGCTGCGTCGCGAGGGCGGCGGTGGCAATCGCGCCGAAGTCATCCGTATGCACGAGAGGCTCGAGCGTCCGGAGGTGCTGATCGGTTCGACGTACAAGGTCAAGACGCCGGTGTCCGATCACGCCATGTACGTGACCATCAACGACATCATTCTCAACGAAGGCACTGAGCACGAAAAGCGCCGTCCGTTCGAGATCTTCATCAATTCCAAGAATCTCGACCACTACCAGTGGATCGTCGCCCTGACGCGGATCATTTCAGCCGTTTTCCGCAAGGGTGGTGACGTCGCGTTCCTCGTCGACGAACTCAAAGCCGTATTCGATCCGCGCGGCGGCTACTGGCAGCCCGGCGGCAAGTACATGCCATCCATCATCGCTGAGCTGGGCTACATCGTGGAGAAGCACCTGATTTCCATCGGGCTGATGTCCGGGCAGGAGCTCGATGAAGGCCAACAAAAGCTGATCGCGGAAAAGCGTGCTGAATTCGAAGAGTCACGCAAGCAGCAGGATGCGTTCTCGAAGAGCGAGTTTCCGGAGGGCGCGCAGCTTTGTAAAAAGTGCAACACGGCGGCCGTCATCATGATGGATGGGTGTATGACCTGCCTCAGTTGCGGCGACTCCAAGTGCGGCTGAGCTGAGAGTCATTCAGCCGGCACGATGCCGCGTTAAAAAAGCGCAGAAAATGCTCACGTACGAATCGTGTACGCTCCGCGTTTCTGCGCTTTTTTGCCTTGCCTCGCGCTCGTCTGAATGCCTCTCAGGTGCTAGGGTATGACCGGTCGTGGTAAATTCGCGCCGTGACCTTATCGATTCCTGATTTCTCGAAGACACGTGTCGTCGTTGCGGGCGACGTGATGCTCGACCAGTACCTGTTCGGGGCGACGAGCCGTATTTCGCCG
>JBFEXY010000087.1:0-8540 GCA_041562415.1 Woeseiaceae bacterium | reverse complement strand
GGCAAGTTCCGGAGGAACGAATGCAGCGCCTCCTGTGCCTGGTACATCAGGGTGCGGATGGACCACTCGACGAGCGGCAGATCCGTGGCGCGCCTTCCCTGATTCTCAAAGTGCTTCAGCACACAGGAAGCGAGGTAAATAGAGCTCAGTACGTCGCCCAGCCGCGCCGAGAGTAATTCCCGCTTCTTGAGGTCGCCGCCGAGCGTCAGCATCGCGAAGTCGGAGGCCAGGGCAAACGCGGCACTGTATCGATTGATGTTCTGGTAGTAGCGGCGGGTCGGGGTGTTGAGCGGTACTTTGCTGAACTTCGCATGCGTCAATGCAAGGAAGAACGAACGCGCAACGTTGCTGATCGCGTAGCCGATGTGCCCGAACAGGGCGTCGTCGAATTCGATGAGACCGCGGTCGATGTCTTCGTCGCCGGCAGCGGCGAGCTCACGCAACACGAAAGGATGGCAGCGGATGGCTCCCTGGCCATAAATGATCAGGCTGCGCGTCAGGATATTGGCGCCTTCGACCGTGATCGCGATCGGGGCGGCTATGAAACCCCGGCCCAGGTAGTTGTTCGGCCCGAGGCAGATACCCTTACCACCGTGCACGTCCATCGCGTCGTTGCTGACCTTTCGGCCCAGCTCTGTGCAGTGGTACTTCAGTATTGCCGAAGGCACCGCCGGCTTTTCGCCCTGGTCGATCGCACCGGAAGTCACGGATACGGCGGAATTCATGATGTAGCTGTAACCGGCAATACGGGTCAGCGCCTCGCCGACACCCTCGAAGTTGGCGATCGACGTATTGAACTGCTTGCGAATGATGGCATAGGCGCCGGTCGCATAACTGGCCGCCTGGCCGCCGCCCGCTGCGGTCGACGGCAAGGTGATTGCCCGGCCGACGGACAGCAGTTCTACCAGCATCTTCCAGCCTTTGCCCGCCATATCCTGGCCGCCGATGATGCAGTCGAGTGGCACGAAGACATCCTTGCCCGACGTCGGGCCATTCTGGAAACCGATGGTCAGCGGATTGTGACGGCGGCCAAAAGTCACCCCGGGGATATCCGTGGGGATGAGGGCGGCGGTGATGCCGTATTCGTCCTGGTCGCCAATCAGGTGATCCGGATCGTAGAGCTTGAAAGCCAGCCCCAGCACAGTGGCGATGGGCGCCAGCGTGATGTAGCGCTTGTCCCAGTTCAGGCGGATGCCGACGATGGTCTTTCCTTCCCACTCGCCCTTGCAGACCACGCCGCTGTCGATGATCGAGGCCGCGTCGGAGCCGGCCTGCGGAGACGTCAGCGCGAAACACGGGATCTCACTCCCGTCCGCAAGGCCCGGAAGGTAGCGGTTCTTCTGCTCCTCGGTGCCGTAGTGGAGCAGCAGTTCGGCCGGGCCCAGCGAATTGGGGACACCGATCGTCGACGAGGCCGTTGCGCTGCGGCTCGCCAGTTTCATGATCACGCAGGCATTCGCGTACGCCGAGAACTCCAGTCCGCCATACTGCTTGGGAATAATCATCGCGAAGAACTTGTTCTCGATGATGTAATCCCAGACTTCCCTGGGCATATCGGCGTGCTCGTGGCAGATCTCCCAGTCGTTCAGCATCCGGCACAGCTCTTCGCACGGGCCATCCAGGAAAGCCTGCTCTTCGTCCGAGAGTTTCGGCGCGGGATACGACATCAGCCGGTCCCAGTTCGGCATGCCCGAGAACAGTTCGCCTTCCCACCAGACATTGCCTGCTTCGAGCGCTTCGCGTTCCGTATCCGACATCGACGGCAACATCTTTCGATAGACGTCGAGCAGCGGTTTGGTGATTTTCTCGCGCCGGAATTCGATCAGGTTCGGCACGATCATGGCGCCAAACGCCGCCCACAACACCAGCTTCCAGAGGAAAGAGCCCTCGCCGAAGACCGTGTAGGCCAACACAGCGAGTCCCGCGGCAATCGTCGACGTACGCAGGTCGATCCGCTGGTAGGCAAGGAAGATGCCGCCGCCAACGAAGAGCAGCAGCCAGAAAAGACTCACAATAAAACTGGACACGCCCGATACTCCCGATTCAGGAAACTGCGTATGAAACAAACACTAACATCGTGACGCAAGCTGCGCCATCGAGTGCGTCACGTCACAGCAAGGACTCGATAGCGGCCCGCTCTTCGCGCAATTCGGCGTCCGTAGCGTCCATGCGTGCACGGCTGAAGTCGTCGATATCGAGGCCCTGCACGATTTCGTAATTGCCACCGCTGCAGCGCACGGGATACGAGTAGATCACGCCCGGTTCGATGCCGTAGCTGCCGTCTGCGGGGATCGCCATACTCACCCAATCGTCGCCGTTAGTGCCGAGAGCCCAGTCATGCATGTGATCGATGGCCGCCGACGCTGCCGACGCTGCAGAAGAGGCGCCGCGTGCCTTGATGATTGCCGCGCCGCGTTGCTGCACGACGGGAATGAACTCGTCCGCGAGCCACGTGCCGTCGACGAGCTCTTTGGCCGGCTTGCCGGCTACGCTCGCGTGGCTGATGTCCGGGTACTGCGTTGCCGAGTGGTTGCCCCAGATGATCATGCGGCGCACGTCGCTGACATGGCTGTTGGTCTTCTGTGCCAGTTGTGCAATGGCACGGTTGTGGTCCAGCCTCGTCATGGCGGTGAAGTTGCTGCTATCGATGTCTGGCGCGTTGCTGCTGGCAATCAATGCGTTGGTGTTTGCGGGGTTGCCGACGACAAGTACGCGAATGTCGCGATTCGCGTGATCGTTGATGGCCTTGCCCTGTACCGAGAAGATCGCAGCGTTGGCCTCCAGCAGGTCCTTGCGCTCCATGCCGGGGCCGCGCGGGCGTGCACCTACCAGCAGTGCGTAGTCGCTGTTTTCGAAGGCAACGTTCGGATCGTCGGTTGCGACGAGTCCGGCCAGCGTCCCGAACGCACAATCGTCGAGTTCCATGACGACACCCTTGAGAGCATCCAGTGCCTGCGGTATCTCGAGCAGCTGCAGGATCACAGGCTGGTCATTGCCGAGCATCTGCCCGGAAGCAATGCGAAAAGCGAGTTGATAGCCGATCTGGCCGGCAGCCCCGGTGATCGTTACGCGAACGGGTGATTTCATGATGTATTTCCCTGTTAGCCGGTCTGAATGGATGCTGCCGTTCCCCGGTCAGTCTGCAGCACGACTTTGCAATCTCCGGGGTCGGCGATTCTAGCATCGCCCTCCGGCGCGGACATCGGGAAGAACCGAAATCAGGGCAGTTCCGGCGGTGGAAACGCTTCGGCGAGCAACTCTCTCTCCAGGCGGGCGGCCTCGAACAGGCCCTGTCTTTCGAGTTCGAGTATGCACTCGAGCCAGGCGTTCGGATCAGCGGTCTCCGACTCATCGCAATAACGTTCCGCAGCAAGTTCCTGTGCCACGTTTGCGGTCGGCGCGGTGCGCAGCAAGGAGGCAGGCAACTGCGCGTCACCGATCGGCTGCTGCCGACCCCGGGCTTCGGCTTCCTTGAGCCCGGAGTCGCCTGATTCAAGCGCCGCAGCGGCGTCGGCGTCGCCCGATCGCGCCGGCAGGTCCGATGCTCTCGACGAATCCGGTTTTTGCAGCCGTTCCACCTTTTTTGGTTCAGTGGCCTGCGTGCGTGTCTTTTCGGGGCGCATCGTGTCCGCGGTTGGTGCTGCCGCCGGTGCTGACTCCTGCGGCAGCCTGTCGAATTCGACCTGTTGCTGGTCTGGCATCAGTGAGATTTCGATCACGATGGCGAGGCACACGCCGATCGTAGCGACCCAGGCGGCCGGGCGAAGCCATGCGATCGCCTTGTTCCAGCGGGGCCTGGCGGCGCCGCGTGCGGCATTGAGAATGACGTGGTCTAGATGTTCGGGCGTGCGTTCGTCGGCCATTTGCTGGTAGGCCGCGGAGACGCGCGGGTCACCCGAATCGTCTTGTTTCATGGGCCTGTCGGTCATGGTGTCTCCGGAGATTCGTCGAGTGCCTCACGCAACTTTCGGACCGCATAGCGCAACCGGCTCTTTGCCGTTTCCCGCTTGCAGCCCGTAACCGTGGCGATTTCATCGAGGCTCAGCCCGGCCTCCTCGTGCAGAAGGAACACATCGCGTTGCTCATCCGGCAGCGATCTCAGGGCAGCGTCCAGCCTGCGCCGTGCGAGGCCTTTCTCGACCAGCATCTCTGGGCAATCTGCGCCATCGGGTTGCGAGTCCGGTTCGATATCTACCGTATTGCCGTGCCGCTTGTTGCGCCGAATGTGATCGATAAAGCAATTGTGCGCCACGTGATAGAGAAACGTCGTGAACTTGGCGGTGGGCCGATAGTTGTCGCGTGACCTGATGATCTTTCCCCATACCTCCTGAAAGACATCCTCCGCGGCCGCCTGCTGCCGGCACAGCCTGAGCAGGTAGCGAAACAGCGAATCTTTGTGGCGGCGGTACAGCGTCTCGAAAGCGGCCACATCGCCATCGCGGTATCGCATCATCAGGGCGCTGTCTTGGGGCCTGTGCTCCATGCCCGGAGCATAGGTCAGGCTCACCGAATGGGAAAGCGCGCGCGGCGCGAGCCGCAACAGTCGGGAAGTGATAACCATTCCCGTCAGGGTCCCGCCAAACCGGGGCGAGCGTCCGCGGGATCCTCTTCCGAAGGCATGTAAACGCTGTAAGTCATTGATTTAAAAGTTCCAGGACAAGGACCGGTTATATAAACGGCCCCTCGCCATGGGCGGGGTTAGTTTTCCTGCTTGCCGGGGCTTGCAAATTGCGTAAATAGTGTTATAGTCAACTATAACACCAATTCAGTAAAGCCCGTTTGCGGAGCAGGCTGTGAAAAGACGAGTGATCCAATACCTGAATGAAATCGTGAGCATTGCGATTATGTTACTTATGACGGTTGCGTTGATCGCCGGCCAGGCGGCACCCGCGTCGATTGGTGCGGACGACCGCTCTGATCGGATTCCTTACCAGTCCGTGCGGGTGAGGGGTGGCGACTAGCACGATGGTTCTTCCACGAGGTTCATTTTCCGTCACCAAGGCGAGTGAAGTAGCGACGGAGTTATTGCGCCGGCCTGCGGTTGCAGGCTGGCGCATTTTTGTGGCAACGGCAGACACGCGCACTTCTCGCGTGTGGTGCTGACGAGTAGCGAGAGACTGATGGATCCGAAGTGGAGCGAAGACCTACCGATATATCGTCAGCTGCGCGATCGTGTGGTCGAGATGATCCTGGAGGGTGTGCTCGGCGATGGGGACGCACTCCCCTCGGTTCGCAACGTTGCCGCCGAGTATCGACTGAATCCTCTCACCGTACTCAAGGGCTACCAGGAGCTCGTTGATGAAGACCTCGTCGAGAAGAAACGCGGGCGCGGCATGTTCGTTACCGACGGTGCGCGCAAACGCCTGCTGAAAGACGAGCGGCAGCGGTTCGTCGAAAAAGAATGGCCGAAGGTACTCGAAACGATAGATCGGCTGGGACTCGATGCGGCAGAACTTCTGGACCGCGCGAACGAATCTGCGGAAATGGGGAGCGACGATGACTAGCCTTGTAACCGCTCGCGGAGTATCGAAGCGCTACGGAAAGGTTCGTGCCGTCGATGATGTCAGCTTCGATATCGAGAAAGGCAGGATCATGGGCCTGATCGGTCCGAATGGTGCCGGCAAGACGACCTTGCTCAAGGCCTTGCTCGGGCTTACTGACTGCGAGGGAGACCTGTCCGTGCTCGGCCTGGATCCGTTCAGGCAGCGTAAGGAACTCATGCAGAATATCTGCTTCATTGCGGACGTCGCCGTCTTGCCGAGATGGATCCGGGTATCCCAGCTGCTCGATTTCGTCGAATCCACGCATCCCAACTTTTCCCGCGAAAAGGCCGAGGCGCTGCTCGGGAATACCAAGGTGAATGACCGCAGGGATTCCAGGGTTCGTGAGCTTTCCAAAGGCATGGTCGCACAGCTGCACCTCGCTATCATCGCCGCAATCGATGCGCGTTTGCTGGTGCTCGATGAGCCGACGCTTGGCCTCGACATCATCTTTCGCAAGGAGTTCTACGCAAACCTCCTGTCGGATTACTTCGACGAGGAGCGGACCATCCTCGTGACGACACACCAGGTCGAGGAGATCGAGAACATCCTCACTGACATCATGTTCATAAACGAAGGCCGAATCATTCTCGACACCTCGATGGATTCCCTGGGCGAGGACTATGTGGAACTGCTGACAGCCGGCGAAAAGGCCGACCAGGCCCGTAGCATCGGCCCACTCGCGGAGCGCGACGTCTTCGGCAAAAAGGTCATGCTGTTCGAGAACCCCGATCGCGAGCGACTGCAGGCTTTCGGCGAGCTGCACACGCCATCGGTTGCGGACCTGTTCGTGGCCAAGGTGAAAGGAGCCGCAGCATGATTGGACACCAATTGGCCTTGGTCAAGCGCGAGATATGGGAGCATCGCTCGATCTACGTGACCCCGATAGCGATTGCGGTAATCGTGTCGCTGGTATCACTCGCCGGGATGGTTACGGTCTCTGCGTTCGACAAAGAGATCAACATCGCCCTGTTCGGGGCATCGAACATCGCCGGAGACGCCGAACGGCGAGCGGCTCTGACGGTCTTTTTCCTCGGCACGTCGTGGGTATTTCTTTTCGCACTCGCAATTTTGACGACGTTCTACACTCTCGACTGCCTGTATGCCGAGCGGAAAGACAATAGCATTCTGTTCTGGCGATCCCTGCCCATCACCGATGCTGAAACCGTCGTATCGAAGCTGCTTACGGCAATCGTCGTGTTGCCCCTGGTTACAGTGGCGACAATCATCGTTACACATCTCGTCAACCTGGTAATCACGACCGTCTGGGTGATGGTCAAGGGCGGCAACGCCGCGCACCTGGTTTGGGGTTCCGTGCCTTTGTTCGACAATTGGTCGGCGGCACTGATCGTCACCGTGGCGAGCGCAGTATGGATGTCGCCACTGATCGGTTGGTTCCTGTTCGTTTCAGCGTTCACCAAACGGTCGCCGCTGCTCATGGCATTTATGCCTCTGATCATAATTCCGATCATCGAATGGATCTTTTTCAGGTCGAAGATTTTTGCGAGCGCTGTGTTCGGACGTGGTGAGATGATCCCCTTGTTCCGGGAGATGGACATCGAACATTTCTTCGATGAAGAGCGCATGAAGATCAATGAGGAGATTGTCAGCTTGCTTGCCCATATTGATATCGGCAAGTTCCTCCTTAGCCCGTCGGTCTGGGCCGGCATAGTGGTCTGCGGATTGTTCGCGACCGCGGCGATTTACGTGCGGCGGTATCGGGACGAAACCTGATCAATCCGGTTGGGTGCTGATGCCGTACTTGCGCAACTTGCCGCGGAATTGGTGGTAACTCAGGTTCAGTAATTCTGCTGCCATTGTCTGGTTGTAGCGGGATTTCTCCAACGCCGCTTGCAGAAACTCCTTTTCTGTCTCCTCCAGGCGTTCCGCGAGATGCATCGGCAGCAATGGCGGGCGCTTTTGGCGACTCGCTGGCGTCGATCCAGTTGGCTTGGACGGGGGTTCGAATGGCGAATGGAATGGATCGAACACGATGCGAGTAATGAGTTTCTGCGGGTCTGATTCGCGATAGACGGATCGCTCCACCGTATTCTTGAGCTCGCGAACGTTGCCGGGCCAATCGTATTTCAAGAGAGAAGACGAAGCACGAGGGCCGAAGCCGGCAAACAATTCGCGTTTGAGTTCACTCGCCATGTTGATCGCAAACGCATACGCGAGCGGCAGGATGTCTTCCAGGCGTTCACGTAACGGCGGTACGGTAATTACGTCGAAGGCGAGCCTGTCGAGGAGATCCTGACGGAAACCGCCCTGCGCAACCAGCTGTCGCAGATCCGCATTCGTCGAACCGACGATCCTCACATCCACCTGCAAGGTTTCGCTGCCTCCGACGCGCTGGATCTCCCCGTATTCGATCACCCTGAGGATCTTCTCCTGCATACGCAGAGAGATGGTCGCGAGTTCGTCGAGAATCAGGGTGCCACCGTCCGCTCGTTCGAAGTGCCCAACGTGGGTCTTGACGGCCCCTGTAAACGCTCCGGCCTCGTGCCCGAAAAGCTCGGATTCGAGGATAGTCTCCGTCAGCGCGGCGCAATTGACTTTCACAACGCTCGATTCCCAACGATGGGACAGGTAGTGCAGTCGCGAGGCGACGAGTTCCTTGCCTGTACCGCGCTCACCGACGACGAGTACGGGTTTCGATAACGGTGCGGCGCGGGAGACGTGTTCCAGCATTTCCAGGAACACCGGTGCCTCGCCGATGATGGGCTGTACGGGGCGATCGGCGGTCATTAACAAATTTAGCCACAAGTTAGCAAAAATAGCTATTCAATAGCGAATAATACTAAATCAATGTGACAGGAAGCCCGTGGAAAAGTATCTTTTTTCTGTTCTAATTCAATGTATTAGAGGTCACTCGCTGGATTGGCACGGATACTGCAATAAAACAGGTGACATTCACGCCATCAAGAGGACAAACCATGGGCATTTTCACGAGATTCAGCGACATCGTGAACTCCAATATCAACGCCATCCTGGACAAGG
>JBFEXY010000086.1:0-8606 GCA_041562415.1 Woeseiaceae bacterium | reverse complement strand
TGCGCTTCGCGGCCCTCTGAATACCCCGGTTCTCGTTCACACCTTCGGAGAGTTTCGTCGCCGCTTTGGTGACGTCTGGTCGCGCTCGAGCCTGGGACCCGCGGTCAGGCAGTTTTTCGAACACGGCGGCAAGAACCTCTATGTCGTGCGTGTCGCGAACGATGCGCGCGGCGCGATGATCTGCCTGCCGGCCAGCGGTTCCGCGCTGGTGCTGCGCGCGCTCGACCCGGGCTCCACGGAGTGCGTTCGCGCTGCGGTGGACTACGACGGCATCGAGCCCGGCAACGACGAATTCTTCAACCTGACGTTGCAGCGCGTGGACCCGGATCTGCGGCTCGTAGCCGACCAGGAGATGTATCGCAAGCTCAGTTATCGCGAGGAATCCGATTCATTTGTCGCTGACGCGCTGTTGACGTCGTCCCTCGCGCGAGTCGAAAAGCCGTATCCTTCGCACAGGCCCGAGCCGACTGCGCCAGGAACTGCCCGGCAGGGTTCCAATTACGTTGGTCACGTTCAGGACGGCGCCGACGGGCACGAGTTGTCTGATTATGACCTGGTGGGCTCGCGCCGCGATTACCGAGGCATATTTGCACTGGACCAGGTCGATCATTTCGACATCCTCTACTTGCCGCCACCCGGCAAAGGTGTAGACCTGGGGCCTGCGGCGGTGCTGGCAGCAGAACGCTATTGCCGCAGCCGTGGTGCCATACTGGTCGTCGATCCACCGGCCGGCCTCGCCGCACCCGATGCCATGGTGCAAGAGGTCCGCAAGCAGGGTTACGCCAGTCCGAACATGGTGAGCTACTTCCCCCGCATGGCGCTCCGCAGGGACGGCGACGCTCAGCCGCGGGCGGTTGGCGGGGCGATTGCGGGCTTGCTGTGCAAACTCGACCGCCGGTACGGCGCGTGGCAGCACCTGGATCAACGCGGGCTCGGCCTGAGCCGCGAGTTCGTACCGGCGGCACCTGTCAGTGAGGAAGACGCGCAGGCCCTTGCCCGCGAGGGAATAAACGCAATCCTGGCGGGTGAGGCGGGCAGGGCACGTGTGACAGGTTCGACGACGATGGCTCGAGGGAGCGAGATGCAGCGCCCGCTTACGAACCTCGCGGTGCGTCGCCTGTGTCTGAGCATCGTCAATACCATCGAGCAGGCGACGCGATGGACGGTCTTCGAGCCTGTCGATGAATCCCTGGCGAAACGCATTCGGAGCCAGGTGTTCGCATTCCTCAGCGCCCTGGTCGACATGGGCGCATTCGCCAATGACCGGATCGACGTGCAGTGCGACGCCGGACTGCGGGGAAATTCTGACAGCCCCGGACACGGAATTTCGATTCTGATTTCTTTCCAGCCGCAAGGCTGCAGCAAGCCGATATCGCTGACGCTGCACCAGTCAGCAAAGGGTTTCAGGGTCGCGAGCACGGCATTCGCACCAGTCATCGGCGACTGTGCCTGACAGAGGGCCTGTCGGCGCGTTCCTGCGGGGTTCCTATTGGCCGTCTTTTGCGGCAGTGTGACGCTCAGGGCCTGTTAACGCTATGCTCGAGACCGCTGTAGTGACTGCAACGGTGCCAATCGAGGCGCGAGGAGAGCGATTTGGCTATGCCCAATGAACGACGAGCAAAGCGAAGTGGCGCCGCTGCGGCTGCTACCCGAACGGCCGGGGCGACCTTTCCGCCGGCGGTGTTGTCGCTCGCTTGCGTAACCCGGCTAGGCCACGCTCGCGCTGCCTTGCCGGACAGAAAGATCGCCGTCGGCAGCAGCCTCGGCCATAGCGCTAACAGGCCCCAATGAAGCTGGACAAGTTCATCCGCACCGTTCTCGGATTGCTGATCGTCGTTGTGTTCTTCATCGCGATCGGGGCGCTGCTGTTTTTCACCCAGACGGCGCTGAACGTCTGGGACAGGCTTCTCGAAGGCCCGTGGATACTCCGCTGGGGTTACGTCGGCGCAATGATCGGGCTCGTGATTCTGGCCGGTTACCTGATCTGGCTGCTTCTCGTCCGCCGCAAGGCGCCTGCTGCAAGGCAGGCGGTCGCGACGGCACCGCTGACGCGCGACGAGATCGAAGCGCGACTGCGCGATGCCGAGACCGCCGGCGTGGACGTCAGCGAGGCGCAGCGGGAACTGCAGGAGCTGGCCTCCCGCCAGCAGGCCGGTGTCATTCACCTGTGCTTCTTCGGCGAGATCAGTACCGGTAAGAGCTCGCTGATCAAGGCGCTCGTGCCCGAGGCCGACGTTGCTATCGACGTCGTCGGGGGCTCGACCGGTGACGTGCGGCACTATCGGTGGCAGAGCGGCACGGGCAGCGAGATTCTTTTGACAGATGTACCGGGCACCGGGGGGCACGAAGAGGGCCTCGACGACATGGCGCTGGACGAGGCGCAGCGTGCCCACGTCGTTCTGTTCGTCTGCGATGGCGACCTCACGCGGGCCGAAAGCCGGGCTGTCGGGCACCTGCTTGCGCTCGACAAGCCGCTGGTTCTCGTCATGAACAAGTCCGACCGTTTTACCGTCGAGGAGCAGGCGGCGATCATGCAGAAGCTCCTGCGGCGCATCGATGACATGGGCGGCTCCCTTGATCGCGACAGGGTCGTGGCGGTATCGGCGGGCGGAGAGATGGATATCGTGCAGCGCAGCGAGGACGGTTCGGAAAGCGTGGTGCGGCGCAAGCGGCCCGCCGACATCGGCGTGCTCGTCGTTGCCATCAATCGAATGCTCGAGGACGAAGCACAGCCGCTCGATGTGCGCCGCGACCGGGCAGTGTTCCGGCTCGCGGCTGAGAAGCTTGCCGAAGCGGAAGAGCTGTACCGCGCGCAACGCTCCGAGCAGATAATTCGCAACTCTACGCGCAAGGCCGTCATCGGTTCCCTTGCGGCGGTGAGCCCTGGTACCGACGTCATCATCCAGGGTTACGTAGGCACCACGATGACGCAGGAGCTTTGCAAACTATATGGCGCGGCGCCGCGGGACCTCGACATCGAGGAATTTCTGGACCTGAGCCAGAGCCGGGTGGGTAAAGCGTTGCCGCTGACGCTGGCCGTTGCCGGCAACGGCCTCAAGGCGTTTCCCGGAATCGGCACGGTTGCGGGAGGACTCGTTCATGCGGTCGCATACGGCCTGATATTCGATGCGCTGGGGCGCAGCCTGGTGATGACACTCAAGCGGCATGGCGAACTTGTGCCAGAGAAAGCCGCGAAGGAATTCGAGGAAGGAATCAGTGAGCATATTGAAGCGGGCGTTCGACGCGTTGCCAGGGTGGCCCTGGAAGAAAAAGCGGACGCCGGCTGACGAGGAGGGTGGCGAAGACCACCTTAACCTCGCCCGCGAGAGTCTGCGCGAACTGATCAACGACAACCGCCTTCCCCCGGGAGTGCGTGAGTCGTTGTCGCATGACTACAAAGCGGTCCAGGCTATGCTGGACAAGCTCGAACACGGCCACATTCACCTGGCCGCATTCGGCCGCGTGAGTACCGGGAAGTCTTCGTTGCTGAACGCCCTGATCGGTGAAGACCGATTTGCGGTGAGCCCGCTGCATGGCGAGACGAAGCAGTCCTCCATGGAGGCGTGGCGGGAGGAAGAGGCAGGCGGCGTCTATCTCATCGACACGCCCGGCCTCGACGAGGCCGGAGGTGAGGACCGCGAGACGCTGGCGAGGGAAGTGGCCGGCCGTTGCGACCTCGTGCTGTTCGTCGTCGATGGTGACATTACGGAGACCGAGCTCGATTCGCTCCGCACCCTGCTTGCCCGCGGGCGCCCCGTCATCGTGGTTCTGAACAAGCGCGACCTGTTTACGGAAGACGAGCAGGCGCAATTGATGGTGTCGCTGCAGTCGCGGACCGACGGCCTGATCGACCCGTCACACATCATTGCGGCGGCCGCGCAGCCGCGGCCGCAAGCCGTCATAGAGGTCGATGCGGCCGGCAACGAAGTCACGACGCAGCGCGCGCGTCCGCCGGACGTCGACGAGCTACGGATCGCGCTGTGGGACATCCTCGACGCCGAGGGCAAGACGCTGGCGGCACTGAATGCGAGCCTCTTTGCCGCGGACCTTAGCGACCAGGTTGGACGCCGCATTCTCGCCGCGCGCCGGGATATTGGTGACAAGCTCGTGCGAACCTATTGTGTCGGCAAGGGTATCGCCGTCGCCTTCAACCCGGTTCCCGTAGCAGACCTGTTTGCAGCGGCGTTCATCGACGTCGGCATGGTCGTGCACCTGTCGCGTGTCTACGACCTACCGCTCAGCAACAGGGAGGCCGGTTCCCTGGTCGGTGTGATCGTTGCCGAGTCGGCCGCGCTGATGGGTACGGTCTGGGCCCTGCATTTCGTGTCGAGCGCGCTCAAGGTCGGTACGGTCGGGCTCTCCACGGTACTGACCGCAGGCGCACAGGGTGCAATCGCGTATTACAGTACCTACGTCGTCGGGCGTATTGCCGCGGAGTACCTTGCGAAAGGCAAGTCGTGGGGCGAGGGCGGACCGAAGAAAGTGGTACAACGGATACTCGATGATCTGGATCGCGAGACCGTGCTGCGCGATGCCAGGCGCGAAATCCGTGCGCGGCTCAAACTCGGGTGAGAACGTATACGTGGACAGGCAGACACGGCTTAAGCGCATCTACGAGACCGTTCGTGACATTCCGCGAGGTAGTGTGGCCAGCTACGGGCAGATCGCGGAGATTGCCGGTATTCCCCGCGGCGCGCGGCAGGTGGGTTGGGCGCTGAAGCGTCTGCCCCGGGGCCAAACCGTGCCCTGGCACCGGGTCATTACCGCGTCGGGTAGAATCGCCTTCGAGCCGGGCAGCGTCAGCTTCGAGAAACAGAAGAAGTTACTCATCGAAGAAGACATTGCAGTGATTGCCGGGCGTGTCGATATGCCCAAGTACCGCTGGCAGCCACAGCTCGACGAGCTTCTTTGGAAGCCGACGTCGGCCTGGGATGAGTGTTGATTCGGGGGAGGCAATCCAATGACCACAGTAATTTTTTCGCACGGCCAGGAAAGCGGACCCTGGGGCACCAAGATCAAGGCAATGGCCGAGATGGTGAAGGCACTCGGCTGCCGCACCGACAGCATCGATTACCAGGGTATTGCCGACCCGACGGAGCGGGTCGGGAAACTCGTTTCCGAATGCAAAGGTGTCGATGACGCGCTGATAC
This sequence comes from Woeseiaceae bacterium, assembly GCA_041562415.1. Lineage (GTDB taxonomy): Bacteria > Pseudomonadota > Gammaproteobacteria > Steroidobacterales > Woeseiaceae > UBA1847. The sequence goes on along the minus strand of JBFEXY010000086.1, from coordinate 3,456 downwards.
TCGTCGGATCCAGCATGGGCGGGCATGTTGCGACGGCGGCAGCCGATCAAGTGAATGCAGCAGGGTTGTTCGTCCTGGCCCCGGCCTATTACATGAAGGGCCACGAAGAGCTGACACCGTCGCCGCCCGGGATGCCTGTCTGCATCGTGCACGGCTGGCACGACGATGTCGTCCCCGTGGACAACAGCATTCGCTTTGCACGCCAGTGCAACGCAGAGCTGCACCTCATTGATGGTGACCACCGACTGACGGATAACGTCATTGAAATCTGCGCATACCTGCAACGCTTCATCAGAACGGTCACAAGCAACCGGACGGATTCCGTATGAAACACCTGCTGCTGCTCGCAAGCCTGGCTATTCTCGGTTGCTCCTCCGCGCCCGATGAGGAGGACGACCAAAGTGTCCTGCTCGATTCTGCCAAAGCACCCATGGAAAAAGCCGAATCGGTCGAGGGTGCCGTTCTGCAGCAGAAAGACAAGATCGACGAGGCCATCGAGGCGGCCGACGAGTAGCGCATTTTTCGTCGAAAACAAGGGTTTGCAGGCACCCTCTTTTCGGTAGACTGATTCGCCATGAACGTAGCAGGATTCCTACTGCGGCCCCTGTACTGGCTGGCCGGCAAGATCTTTGCGATTTGGGCGCGGCCGGCAATTCAGCCTGAAGCGCCCTCCGAACTCGTGTCGAATCCGGATGCAGCCGTATGCTACGTTCTCGAGACCGGCGGTCTTGCCGATATGCTGGCGCTGGAACGTGCGTGCAAGATCCACGGCATGCCGTCGCCCAGTGAGTCGTTCAAATGCTGCGACAGGCGCGAATCGCGTCGTGTCGTCGTCATGCGGCGCACCACGGGCCTGATGTTCCGGCGCTCCTCGCCGAAGGGGTCACCCCGCCTGCGTCGGCTCGTCGAGGCGGCCGACGCCAAGCAGCAGGAGCTCTTGTTGATTCCGGTTGCGATCTACTGGGGCCGGTCGCCGCAGAAAGAACGGTCGGTGTTCAAGCTCCTGTTCGCGGAGAACTGGGATGTCGCCGGCAGGACCCGCAAATTCTTTTCGACCCTGCTGCTCGGCAGGAATACCCTGCTGAGATTCAGCGAGCCGTTGCCGCTTAGTTCCATCGTTGCCAGCGATCTCGATGCCGAGGTGGCCTTTCGCAAGGTTTCGCGAATCCTGCGGGTGCATTTCCGGCAGCGGCGTACGGCTACCGTCGGACCTGACCTGTCGAATCGCCGCACGCTCGTCAACCAGGTATTGAGAACGCCGGGTGTTCGCAAAGCGATTGCGAACGAGGCCGGCGACGATCCTGATGCGCTCGAGAAAGCGCGCAAGAATGCGCGAGCATATGCGCTCGAGATTGCGGCGGATATTTCCTACCCCACGATCCGGATCGTGGAACGCTTCCTAAGGTGGTTGTGGACGCGCATATACGACGGCGTCGAGGTCGCGCATATCAACCGACTGCACGAGGTTGCGAAGGACAAGGAAGTCGTCTACGTACCGTGCCATCGCAGTCATTTTGACTACCTCCTGCTGGGGTTCATCCTCTACGAACAGGGTCTGCACACGCCGCATATCGCCGCGGGGATCAACCTCAACTTCCCTATCGTCGGCCCGATACTTCGGCGTGGCGGCGCGTTCTTCCTGCGTCGCAGCTTCAAGGGAAACCGCCTGTATGCGGCCGTATTCGATGCCTACCTCGACCAGATCCTGCAGCGCGGCTATTCCGTCGAATACTTCGTCGAGGGCACCCGCAGCCGCACAGGACGGCTGCTGCAGCCCAAGGGCGGGATGCTGGTCATGACCGTGCATTCCTATATAAAGAACCCGAAGCGCCCGATCGTTTTCGTGCCGGTCTATTTCGGCTACGAGAAACTCATCGAGGGCGACTCGTTCATCAGCGAGCTGAGCGGCTCGCAGAAGAAGAAGGAGTCACTGTTCGGGCTGATCCGCTCGGTCAAATCGCTGCGCGAGAATTTCGGCAAGGTCTACGTGAACATAGCGGAGCCCATCGAGCTCGATCCGGTACTCGACACATTCAAGCCGGATTGGCGTGACGCCGTGCCCAAGGACGGAGAGCGACCCGCATGGCTCGGCGACGTCGTTGATGAGCTTGGCATCGAAATAATGAGCAACATCAATGCCGCCGCCGCTGTTACGCCGATTAGCCTGCTCGCCTACGTCTTGCTGGCGACACCGAAGCAGAAGATCGGGGCGCAGGAACTCAAGCGGCAACTGGAGCTGTATCTTTCACTGATGAAGAAATTCAGCTATTCGGAGTCGGTGACGCTGCCGGACTGGACGCCGGACGAAATCATTCGGCACGGCGAGCAACTCGACGTCATCAGCCACACAACCCATCCGATGGGCGATGTTATCCACATGACCGAGCACACCGCCGTGCTCATGACCTACTTCCGCAATAACATCCTGCACTTGCTCGCGGTTCCCGCGTCGGTTGCCTGCTGCTTCATCCAGGGCCGCGAACTCGAACACGCCGAATTACAGCGGCTGATTCGCCTCATCTATCCGTTCATGCGCAAGGAACTCTGCCTGAAGTGGGACTACGACGATATTGATGACGTGACGACGCAGGCGATCGAAGCCTTACTCCAGCTCGAAATACTCACCCGGGGCCGCAACAAGAAGATGCTGATACGTCCCCCCTCCGGATCGGCGAAGGCCTATCAGCTGCTGATGCTGGGGCAGTCGATGGTGCCGATGCTGCAGCGTTTCTATCTCGTTATCGCGATCCTCGTGCATCACGGTTCGGGCAAGCTCACGAGAAGCAACCTGGAGGCGCTGTGCCAGCAGAGTGCCGAACGCCTGTCCATGATTTACGGATTGCATTCGCCGGATTTTTTCAGCAAGACGCTGTTTCACGACTTCATCAGGAAATTACAGGACCTGGATGCACTGCGTCGCGATACCGACGGCATGCTCCAGTTTGACGAAAACATCACCAGTATCGGCGCGGATGCCCGGTTGGTGCTCGGCGAGGAGATCCGCCACAGTATTCTGTCACTGACATTCGAAAGTACCGAGGCTGACGTATGAAGGTGGCATCGTTCTATCGCTTCCTGGATCTCGACAACGCCAGGGCATTTCGCGATGACCTCCAGGGATTTTGCGATGAGCGCAATGTGTTGGGGACTATCCTCGTGGCGGCCGAGGGGTTCAATGGCACGATATGCGGGAAGGAAGAAAGTATCCTGGAGGTGCTCGACTGGATCGAACGCCGCCTCTTGCTTGATACGCCGGTAGAAGCGCGCTGGACCGACGCCGACGAGGCGCCTTTCAGGCGCATGCGCGTGCGGGCAAAGAAGGAGATCGTTACGCTCGGGCGCCCGGATATCCTGCCGCACCGAAAGACCGGCACGTATGTGCCGCCGGATGAATGGAACGCGCTAATTGAAAATCCCGACGTGTTGGTTATCGACACACGCAATCACTACGAGGTC
>JBFEXY010000085.1:0-8625 GCA_041562415.1 Woeseiaceae bacterium | reverse complement strand
TAAGCAGCTGGCGGACTGGATGGCGCGAGGGGCCGCCCCTGACGACCTTCCGAGACTTGCGAGGGAACTGCCCGGGCGCTACCCGCTACCGGCCCTGCGCCGCGCCTACCTGCGCACGGGGCTCGTCGTGGCGAACTGGCTCGACAGTCTGTGATCAGAGGAAGTTGAAGACAAAGCCCAGGCTGACGACCGGCCAGGCCTTGTAATCACTGAGTTCATCCTCGAGTGCCGCGCGTTCGGCGTCCAGCGACGCTTCGAAGGTCGGGTCGCCGGCGAGCAGGCCGTCGGTCGCCATCGATACCTGCGGAGACCCCTGCCAGAGTACGCCGAAATCGAGGTTCATACCGACCTTGCCGAACACCGTGAAGTCGAAGCCGACGCCGAAATAGGGCGACGTGCTGTCGAACGCCGCACCGGCGGACAATGTGCCCACGGCATCGGCCGGGTACGGATCGCCGCCGATCAGGATAATTGCGCCGTTGTCGCCGCTAACCGCGTTGAACTCGTTGCCGTTAGAATACAGTCCGCCCGTGAGCCGGAACGGGCTGAGTGGAAAGCGGAGGTTACCCGTGACGTAGTAGTTGTCGAGGTTGACCTCGGCGTCGTAGTTGACGCCACCGTAGACGCCGTTAGCGCTGTAGTCGTACTGGTTGGCACCCAGGCGCAAATCGATATACGGCAGCGGCCGCCACGTGCCTTCGACACCAATGCCGAGGGTGCCTGCTTTGACGCCGACGCCGAAATTGTGGTCAGCGGCGGCAGTGCCTGTCGCCGCCAGAGCCACCAGCAGCGCAATAATTCTGAGCGGTAAAGTCTTCATGGTTCCTGTCCTGTTGCCCGAGCAAAACGTCGATGCCCAGCGTAAACAGAGGTCACAGGACGTTCTGTGCGGCGAATCACAGGCTGCCAGTCGCTGCGCTACCGGACTATGTCAAAAACCGCATGAATTGGCGGGTTTCGGATCGCGCAGTTTCACCGGCACGCCGATAGGGTGACAGTGCGCAGGAAGCGCAACATGTCTGGCAATGATCGATAAGGAGATTGAATCATGCGCGAACTTACTATCAGTGAAATCGGGTTTGTCGGTGGTGCGGCCGAACAGTGTTCATCTGGAGGCAGCGGTAATAATTACGGCGGCGTAACGGACACGGCGTCGCTTGGGCAGGACATCATCGAGATCTATGAGGGGCTTGTCGAAGCGACCTCATATGTTATCGAGCGTGTCGCGAACGCGCTTTGATAGCTGCCGTGGCCGGGGCGTCCTGCGCCCCGGACCGCTGGTAGAGCAGGATGGCGACGACCAGCACCAATACGATCACGAGCGTCGCCAGCGCAATTGCGCCCGGGATCAGTTGCGGCAGACTTTCCGGCGGCGGATTCCACTGCCCTCTCAAGCAGCGCCAGTCGAGCTGAACGAGCCCGTTGTAAACCGCATGAGTAATCATCGACGTCCACAGGGTGCCGGTCAGCCAGAACTGTATGCCGAGTACGATGCCCATCAGGAATACGAGCCAGTAAGACGATGGTGGGTGGAATACGGTGAAGACCACCGCCGAGACAAGGATGGCACGCAGCGGTCCCGCGTGCATGAACGCGGACTGCAGCAGACCGCGATGAATCGTCTCCTCCATGAGCGGGATCAGTACCGCCATCACCATCGCCCCGAGAAACAGTGCGGGCGCAGGAGGACAGACCCAGGACAAGACAGGACCGACAATAGCCTGCGGGTCGTCATTGACGGTAATGCCGAGCGAGACGCAGGCAATCAGCTGCGCCCACCAGGCAACCCGCATCGCGAGCCCGAGTGCGACAGCCGCCAGTGCGAGACGCAGGTTAAGACCGCACAAACCGAACAAGCGCCACAGGAAATGCCGGTGCTTCAGCAATACCGGGGCGAGCAAGAAAAGCAGGACTGCCGGAACTGCTAGGTAGGCAAGATAATGAGCCTGGAGCTGTTCATGCCCGCGTGCGAGTAATACGCGCGACAGCCAGGCCTGAGTCATCAGCGCCAGGACCTGTGCGAGCACTATAGCCAGCAGCTGGCTGAAAGACAGTCGAAGGGCGGGTGGCTGCATTGTCACCACGGCGGCAGCTGAGGTCCCCCGAAGACTAGCGGCCGGATAGACCGCCCGATACGCGACTATCCGCGCAAAAAAACCTGTTTCGTTCTACTCAGGAGATAACCGGCTCGGTCATCTTGTCGCGGCCGTATTGCAGGAAGATCCTGCCGCGCGCATCCGGATCAATGTTGATCTTATCGAGGTCACCGCGGATGTGCGGCAAGGACAGTAATCGCTTGTCCATGACCCGGAACCAGAGCCACGGCAGGTAAGCGAGCATGTAGACGCCGAAATAGCCGTTCGGTAACTGGGGCAGGTCCTCGAAATGTCTCAGCGACTGATAACGCCGTAGCGGGTGCGTGTGATGGTCGGAATGTCGTTCGAGATGGAACAGGACGATGTTGCTGAAAATGTGGTTACTGTTCCAAGAATGATGAGGCTCGCACCGCTCGTACTTGCCATTCTCATCCCTGGCGCGTAACAGGCCGTAGTGTTCGACGTAATTGGCGCTGGTCAGCTGCCACCAGGCAAACAGGGTGTGCACCAGCAGGAACGGCAGCATTATCCAGCCGAAGGCCCAGACAAGGCCGAGCCAGATCGCCGCCGTAAGCGCATAGGACTGCAGGATCTGGTTGTTCGGATGCCATACGGACCTGCCGCGGCGGGTCAGCCGGTCTTTCTCCATATGCCAGGCGCGCAGGAATGCACCGGGGAATTCACGGGCTGCAAACTTGTAAATGCTTTCGCCCATGCGCGAACTGGCGGCATCCTCCGGCGTCGATACGTCGCGGTGGTGTCCGCGATTATGATCGATGGTGAAGTGGCCATACGCCGGGACCGCCAGCACGATTTTCGCCAGCAGTTTCTCGAGCTTCGTGTTCTTGTGGCCCAGCTCGTGTCCGGTATTGATCGCGAGGCCGGAAGTCAGGCCCGCGACGACGGCGAGCGCGAGAAACGCCCAGGGGCTGAGTTCCTGCATTGCCGCGTACCAGGCAGTGCCGATCAGCGTCAGGAAATGCAGCGGCACGACGATATAGGTGAGGCGCCGGTAATAGGGATCGCGCTCCAGCTGCATCACGACTTCTTCAGGCGGGTTATTCGTATCCTCGCCGAAGATCATGTCGAGGATCGGCGCAATGCAATAGTTCAGGAGAAAAGGCAGCAGTAACCACAGTTCGTTGCCCGTCGCCGCATGCAGCGCAATCCCGGCGAATGGCTGCAGCGAATAGAGCACGGAAAGCGACCACAGCCAGCGCTTACGATCGACGAAATGGATTGCTTCGCCGCTCGGCAGCGTTCCCGTATATCCCTTCATTGTTTCCCTGCCGTCATGGTCGAGGCCGCAATTATTGCCTTTTTGCGGGAGTTGCTCCAACGCAGCCCTGATTTTCCGTCGAAAAATTATACATATTTCTAAATCCGTACCCGCCAGGTATCCGGAATGTGGCGGCAAACGAGGCGGGTGCAGCGCTGGTACGCAAATTGCCTTATAGTTTTATGCGCGAAGTCGAGAACAAAGGGTTGGCTCGGTGTGAATCGACATAAGGTGGCCGTGATAGCGGCATCCGCATGCCTGCTGGCCGCGTGCGGCGGTGACTCGTCCTCATCCTCCAGTGGCAGTGACGGATCGGCTGCGCCATTAACGGCGGCAACACTCGGCGTACAGGTGGTTCTGCCGGCACCCGAATACCTCTCGCAAGCGCCGTATGCCGGTGCCGACCGCGAGAACGGCCAGCGCCTGGCGCAAATGTGCAAGGCCTGCCACACCATCGGTAAGGGAGGCGTGAACATGGTCGGCCCGAACCTTTACGACTTTTTCGGCAAGCCGGCGGCTTCGGTGGAACGGTACAGCTACTCGGATGCCTTGCAGGAGGCGGATTTTGTGTGGACGCCACGAGCCCTGGACGCGTGGCTTGCTCAGCCGGCGCGATTTCTGCCAGGTAACCGGATGAGTTTTCCGGGCGTATCGCAAGCGAGTGACCGGACCGACGTAATCGCCTACCTGCTCGAGGCGACGAGTGAGCAGGATGGTGGCTAGCGCGCAGGGAGCCGGTTGCGATACCCTTCGTGGTGACAGCGTGATGATGAAAGCAGGAAGCGAGACCCGAATGGATATGGATGACGCCATGCTCGAGAGTGACAAGCTGGCCAACCGGCGCGATCCCGACCAGCGACGCGAGTTCAGCTGGCGCACCGTGTTCTTTGGATTCACCCGGTCCCGGCGGCATGCATCGCGCCGCGATGACGATAGCGGCGTTATCTTCATGGACTGGCATCATCCATGGCTGTTTTTCCTGGCGGTTGGCATCATGCTCCTGAGCTGCGCGGATGCGTTCCTGACGTTGACGCTGATGCAGCACGGCATGATCGAGGCGAACCCGGTCATGGCTACAATGCTCGGACAGAGCGCCGCGGCCTTCGCCGTCAGCAAGGTGGTGATGACGGGCACCAGCATACTGATCCTGGTATTTCTCGCGAAGGCGAGATTCATGAACCGCTTCCGCACGGGCCTTTTCCTGACCTTTTTCTTCAGCGTCTACTGCTGCCTCGTCTGCTACGAGATCGTCCACCTGCTCGCAGTGCTTTGACTTTCGTATCGTTTCCAATGCCGGTGGCTTGGGCTACACTAGCGGGCCTTTTTGGCGGCCTGAACAAATAAGCGGGTACTCACGGGGCAAATCGCTCCGACAATCCTTTCTCATGGGCAGTTCTCTCAAGGACCAATACGCATCGACGCCGTTGTTCGGCAGCAACGCCAGCGCGGTCGAGGCCATGTACGAGCAGTATCTGAATGACCCGGGCTCGGTCCCGAAAGCCTGGCGAGAATACTTCGAGTCGCTGGGCGATCCGCACACCGAGATCGCGCATTCTGGCATACGTAAGGAGTTACTTCGGTCCGCACGCGATGGTGGCAGGGCGCGACAGCTGCGGCCGGGTGGTCGCCGGCTGGCGGGGTCCTCGGCCGAGAAGCAGGCGGCGGTAGCGCGACTCATCCAGGTCTATAGCCTGCGTGGGCACCAGATCGCGGATCTTGATCCCCTCGACCTGATGGAGCGCCGCGTCCCGGGCGTCCTCAAGCTCGATTACCTTGGCCTGTCCGAAGCCGACATGGACACTGAGTTCTATACGGGCGGGCTCGCGGGCTCGGGCAACGCGCGCATGAGGCTGCGCGACATCATCGAGTTGCTCAGGTCCATTTATTGCGGCAAGGCGACGGTCGAAGTTGCGCATATCTCGCGTGCACGAGAACGTCTCTGGCTTCGCAGGCACTTCGAGCACGACATGGCCGCTCCGGCGCTCACCGATGCGGAGCGGCTGAACATTCTCGAGCAGCTGACCAGCGCGGAGGGTATCGAGCGCTATCTCCATACGCGCTACGTGGGACAGAAGCGCTTTTCGCTGGAAGGGGGCGACAGCCTCATTCCGATGCTGGATGACCTGATCCATCAGGGTGGCGCAGCAGGGATTCACGAGATCGTCATCGGCATGGCGCATCGGGGCAGAATCAACGTCCTCGTCAATATCCTCGGCAAGTCGCCGGAGGAGCTATTCGAGGAATTCGAGGGCAACTACGACCTTGACGAACTCAGGGGCTCGGGTGACGTCAAGTATCACAAGGGCTTCTCCGCCGACATGAAAACCAGCGGCGGCAACGTACATATTGCGCTCGCATTCAATCCGTCGCACCTGGAGATCGTCGACCCGGTCGTCGAGGGTTCGGTGCGAGCACGTCAGCAACGCCGCAACGACAGCGAGCGCGTCGAAGTCCTGCCGGTACTCATTCACGGCGATGCGGCGTTCTCCGGTCAGGGCGTCGTTACCGAAACGTTCCAGCTGTCGCAGACCAACGGTTTCAGAACCGGTGGCACCGTGCACATCGTCGTGAATAACCAGATCGGTTTCACGACCAGCCGGCCATCCGACGCACGTTCGACCGACTACTGCAGTGACGTCGCGAAGATGATCGAGGCGCCGATCTTTCATGTCAATGGAGACGATCCGGATGCCGCGATTCTCGTCACCCGGCTTGCGCTGCAGTACCGTCAGAAATTCAAGAAGGACGTCGTAATCGATCTCGTCTGCTACCGCCGTCACGGCCACAACGAGGCGGATGAGCCCGCGGCGACGCAGCCGGTCATGTACAACACGATACGCAGCCATCGTACGACGCGTGATCTGTACGCCGAGCGTCTCGTCGATTTGAAGCTGATCAGCAAGGACGCCGTCAGCAAGCTGCAGGACGATTACCGCGACCGCCTGGATCGCGGCGAACCCGTACCGAAGGCGTCGTTGGGCATGATCGGCAACGAATTCACCGTCGACTGGACACCCTATCTGGATGCAGCCTGGGACGAACCCGTAGACACAACGATCAGCCCGAAGCGCGCCGCGAACGCCAGCAAGTATTTCACGGAAATTCCCGGCGACATCAAGCTGCACGGTCGCGTGCAGCGGATCGTCGACGAGCGTGCCCGCATGGCCGCGGGGGAGATCGCCATGGACTGGGGGTTCGCAGAGACTATGGCGTACGCGTCATTGATCGAGGACGGTTATGACTGCCGCCTGGTTGGGCAGGACAGCGGCCGCGGCACGTTCTTCCATCGTCACGCGGTGCTACACAACCAGCTCAACAATCGGGAATACACACCGCTGCAGCAAATCGTCGATCGGCCGAACGCATTCCGCGTCATCGACTCGTTGCTGTCGGAAGAGGCGGTGCTCGGATTCGAATACGGTTACGCCACTACGGAACCGAATACGCTCGTCATCTGGGAAGGCCAGTTCGGAGACTTCGTTAATGGCGCGCAGGTGGTTATCGATCAGTTCATTAGTTCCGGCGACGCGAAGTGGGGTCGCCTCTGTGGCATGACACTGTTCTTGCCGCACGGATACGAAGGGCAGGGACCGGAGCACTCGTCCGCCAGGCTGGAGCGATTCCTGCAGCTGTGTGCCGAACACAACATGCAGGTCTGCGTGCCGTCCACACCGGCGCAGATGTTCCACATGTTGCGCCGGCAGATGCTGCGAAAATTCCGTAAACCGCTGGTCGTCATGACGCCGAAGAGCCTGTTGCGGCACAAGATGTCAGTGTCTCCGATTACAGCGTTGTCCGATGGCCGCTTCAACCTGATCATTCCCGAGATCGAGGCGATAGAGCCGCGTGCCACACGGCGAGTCGTATTCTGCAGCGGTAAGGTCTACTACGATCTGCTCGAGGCTCGCCAGGTGCACGGAATCGGTGACATTGCGCTTATTCGTATCGAGCAGCTGTATCCATTTCCCATCGACGAGTTCGCCGCCGTGATTGAGCAGTACGAGCATGTCGAGGACATCGTATGGTGCCAGGAAGAGCCGCAGAACCAGGGCGCCTGGTACCAGATCCGGCACCGCCTGCAGGAACCCTTGCGCGATCACCAGCAGCTCTACTACGCGGGGCGTTCTGCGTCTGCTGCGCCTGCGTCCGGGATATTTAAAGTTCATCTTCAACAGCAAAAGGCATTGGTCGATGCAGCGCTCGATATCGAAATCAAGGCGAGCAAGTCAGCCAGGCCGCGCGAGTCGAAACGGAAAACCAAATGAGTATTGAAATTAAGGTGCCAGCACTGCCGGAGTCGGTGACCGATGCAACTCTCGTCGCCTGGCACAAGAAGGTCGGCGAAACGGTGCGACGTGACGAGAATCTTGTCGATCTTGAGACCGACAAGGTCGTGCTGGAAGTGCCGGCGCCCGCGGACGGTGTGCTACAGGAAATAAGGGTCGAGGACGGTGCGACAGTTACCGCCGGTGACGTGTTGGCGGTTCTGGCGGAGGGCGAAGGTGACAGTGAAGTAGCCGCCGAGCCCGCCGGGGCCGGGGAGCAGGCCGAGGCGGCCGAGCAGGCCGCTGTGGCAGAAGAATCACCTGCCGAATCTCCGCGCGCGGCCAAGGCGGGGAAGACCAGCCCGGCCGTGCGACGGCTCCTGGAGGAGCACGACCTCGATGCGACGATGGTGACAGGCAGCGGCAAGGACGGCCGTATAACCAAAGCCGACGTCATGGGTTTTCTGAAGGCCGACGAAAGCAGCGATGTGGCACCGGGTGATCGGGCACCGGCTGTCGAGGAAGCGCATGCAGTGGTCGGGCTGGAACGCAGTGAACAGCGCGTGCCTATGACCAGGCTGCGCGCGCGCATCGCCGAGCGTATGGTCGACGCGCAACACGCGGCAGCAATGCTCACGACGTTCAACGAGGTGGACCTCACCGAGGTCATGGCGTTACGCAGCCGTTACAAGGATTCGTTCGAGAAGAGGCACGGTGTTCGCCTCGGTTTTATGTCGTTTTTCGCAAAAGCCGCAGTGGAGGGTCTGAAGAAATTCCCGGTCGTCAACGCGTCGGTCGAGGATAACGATATCGTCTATCACAACTACTATGACGTCGGTATCGCCGTCTCGACAGAAAGAGGTCTGATGGTGCCGGTATTGCGAGATGTCGATCAGATGAGTTTTGCCGGGTTCGAGGCTGAACTGGCTGCAATGGCGAACAAGGCACAGCAAGGCACGATCGGCATGGATGACCTTACCGGCGG